>NZ_VFJA01000004.1:0-228260 GCF_006385165.1 Streptococcus symci
TTTGAAACTTTTTTAACTTTTTTCATCAAGTGCTTCAACCACAATACACCATAGTCCGTACGGGATTCGAACCCGTGTTACCGCCGTGAAAAGGCGGTGTCTTAACCCCTTGACCAACGGACCTGAGCTGTTATTTTCAACTCTTACTATTATACCGACTTTTCCTCCTTTGTCAACTACTTTTTTTATCTTTTTTTAATTAATTTTACAACTGCTTCCGTTCGAGCGGTGTGCGGGAACATATCGACCGACTGGATATAATGGATATCATAGACTTCTACTAACCTTACCAAATCACGAGCCAAGGTCGAAACATTGCAAGAAATATAGACCATTTTTTCTGGTACATAGGTAAGAATAGTATCTAATAACTTATCATCCAGACCTGTACGTGGTGGATCCACAATCAGAGCATCTGCTCGGTAACCTTCCTTATACCAGCGAGGAATAATCTCTTCTGCCGTTCCAGCTTCATAATGAGTATTGTCAAATCCCATTCTTTTAGCATTTCGCTTGGCATCTTCAATAGCTTCTGGAATAATATCCATACCTCTGAGTGTTTTTACTTTCTTTGCAAAGGCAAAACCAATCGTTCCAACTCCACAATAAGCGTCAATCAAATGGTCTTCTTTATTAACATCCAAGGCTTTTACCGCCTCGTTATAAAGAACTTCTGTTTGTTCAGGATTTAGTTGATAAAAAGCTCGAGGAGATAGTGAAAATTCATAATCGAGTACACCTTCTTGAATACTCTCTTGTCCCCAGATAATCTCTGTCTTTTCACCATAAATTTCACTGGTTTTAGCTGTATTTGTATTCACAGCTACTGTCACAACTTCTGGAAAATCTTTAACTAAGTCTTTCACTAGTTGGGTTAAATTAAGCTGACGATTTGTAACAATAATAATCTGAACCTGTCTAGTCTTTCTTGCTCGTCGGACCATTATAGTTCTAACACCTAGAACTTTTCTCTCATCCGTGATTGGAATCTGGTGATAAGTAAGTAATTCTGCTAGACGATTAGCAATCACTTGGGTTTCCTTGTCTTGTACCAGGCAGTCTTTCAACTCTACTAAATAGTGAGAGTTTTGTGCATATAAGCCCGCCTTGACCTGATTTTTAAATTTTCGAGTCTGAAATTGTAACTTGGCACGGTAGTACTTTGGTTCCTGCATTCCAATAGTTGGACGGATTTCATAGTTTTCATATCCTGCAGGAGCAAATTTTTTCAGTGCTTGATGAAGTAAGTCCGTCTTGAACTCTAGCTGCTTATCATAATGCAGATGCATGATTTGGCAGCCTCCGCATTCATTGTAAATAGTACAAGCTGGTACAACTCGAAATTTAGACTTCTTGTTAACTTTTAATAATTTTGCTTCAACAAAGTTGCGTTTAATAGAAGTAATCTGACAATAGATATCTTCTCCTTTTAAAGCTCCAGGTACAAAAACTAATGTTTTTTGGTAAAAACCGATTCCTTCACCATTAATTCCCATGCGCTTGATTTTTAATGGTATTTTTTGTTTCACTTTCAGATTCATACCCCTATCTTATCACATTTTGAGTTATAATAGAACTATGAAAATCACAAAACTTGAAAAGAAAAAAAGACTCTATCTGATGGAGCTTGATAATGGCGACAAATGCTACATTACTGAAGATACAATTGTTCGTTTTATGTTATCAAGAGATAAGGTGATAAGCCAAGAAGAATTGAAAGAGATTCAGGACTTTGCCAAATTTTCTTACGGTAAGAATCTAGCCCTCTACCACCTATCCTTTAAAGCACGTACTGAAAAAGAGGTCAGAGAATATCTGAAAAAATACGATATTGATGAAGACATAGCTTCCCAAGTCATTGCTAATCTTAAAGAAGATAATTGGATTAATGATGGCCATTACGCTTATGCTATCATCAAT
Source organism: Streptococcus symci (assembly GCF_006385165.1). Classification (GTDB taxonomy): domain Bacteria; phylum Bacillota; class Bacilli; order Lactobacillales; family Streptococcaceae; genus Streptococcus; species Streptococcus symci. The sequence goes on from NZ_VFJA01000004.1 coordinate 1,921, forward strand.
GCTAATCAACTTTCAGGAGACAAGGGACCTTATGTACTGACTCAGAAACTAGTACAAAAGGGGATTTCAAAATCTACTATAGAGGAGACCTTGAAAGAATTTGATTTTTCGGAAGTTGCTCAACGTGTAGCTAATAAACTATTGAAAAAATATGAAGGAAAACTTCCAGCTCGTGCCTTACAAGATAAGATTATCCAAAATCTGACCAACAAGGGTTTTTCCTATTCTGATGCTAAAAGTGCCTTTGACGAATTGGATAGTCAAGTTGACCAAGAAACGACTCAGGAACTCATCTTCAAGGAACTCGATAAGCAATATGCCAAGTATTCCCGAAAATATGAAGGATACGAACTTAAACAGCGTTTAACCCAAGTTTTAACACGAAAGGGCTACGATTTTTCGGATATAGCAAGCGCTCTCAGAGAATATCTTTAATATTTTCATGTAAAATTCACAGATTTTAGGTAATTTTATGGTACAATAGTAAACGATAAACTTATAAATTGTAGAAAGTTGGTTAGTTATGAAACTTCCAAAAGAAGGCGACTTTATTACAATTCAAAGTTATAAGCATGATGGGAGTCTCCACCGAACTTGGCGGGACACCATGGTACTAAAAACAACAGAAAACGCCATTATTGGTGTCAACGATCATACACTGGTTACCGAAAGTGATGGTCGTCGTTGGGTCACTCGAGAACCGGCTATTGTTTACTTTCACAAGAAATATTGGTTTAATATCATTGCCATGATTCGTGATAATGGAATTTCCTACTATTGCAATATGGCTAGCCCCTACTATCTGGATGAAGAAGCACTGAAGTATATTGATTACGATTTGGATGTTAAAATTTTTACAGATGGGGAAAAACGTCTCTTGGACGTTGAGGAGTATGAGCGTCACAAACGCAAAATGAATTATTCTGATGACTTGGACTATATTTTAAAAGAACATGTCAAAATTCTTGTTGATTGGATTAACAATGGACGAGGTCCTTTCTCAGAAGCCTATGTAAACATTTGGTACAAGCGCTATGTAGAACTAAAGAATCGGTAAAGTTGTCAAACTAGGGTGAAAGCCCTGGTTTTTTATTTGAAAAACCCAGCTTTTCAGCTGGATTGGTCTCTATATATCTAATTTTGTAACTGTAAATTTGATATGGGAATAGTCTTTTTCAACATCCTTATCCAGCAAGAAAGCCGTTGCGTCCTTCTTAACCTGAACCAGGTCAATGTTCTGCGCCTGAGCTGCATAGACGCATCCACAATAACATTGACGGTAGATGTCATACTCTTCACACATCTCTACTGAACGTTTGTATCCTTGATTTTTCTTGAAATCACTTGGAAGATAGTGAGTAGTATAAATCTTTTGCACATCGATTCCGATGCTGTTAATGGTTTGAGAGTTCTTATGAGGACTGATGGTCAAGGCTGAGCCAAAGTAGTCAAAGCCCAAATCCATAGCCACTTGTGCTGTCTTATCCAGGCGGTAGTCAAAGCAAACCTTGCAACGGTCGCCACCTTCTGGCTCTTCTTCCAGTCCTCTGACTAACTTACGATATTCATTTGGTTCGTAGGGAGCTTCTAGATACTGGACCGTATTTCCTGTCCGCTCATTGAAATCACTGACAAACTTTTTAGTCACATAGGCACGCTTATGGTATTCTGCCTTGGGATGGATATTAGAATTGGCAAAATAGATAGTCACATCTGCATACTTGGTCAAATATTCGAGGGTATAGGTACTGCAAGGGGCACAGCAAACATGCATGAGAATGGTTGGCCGTTGCTCATTTTTCTCCCATACTTGTACCATCTTCTGCATAACACGGTCATAATTAATTTTCTGATTGGGGTTCATCTTGCTCAGAATTTCTTCTACATCGATCATGTTCTTCTCCTTTTTCTAGTCTTATTTTATCATATAAGTTAGGAGAGCTCAAATCAATTTAGAAGTGAATATCATAAAAAGGAGGGTTAGTCATTCCCTCCTTTTGTGTTTTTTATAAGTTGTTTTCTATAGAAAGCTTACATCATGCCGCCCATCATGCTTGGATCCATTGTTGGAGCTGGGGCCACTGGTTCTGGTTTATTGGCTACGACTGCTTCTGTAGTCAAAATCAAGCTGGCTACAGATGCTGCATTTTGTAAAGCTGAACGACTCACTTTAACTGGGTCGATGATTCCCTCTTCAATCATGTTGACCCATTCGCCAGTTGCTGCATTGAAGCCTGTACCAAGCTCGGCATTTTTCAAACGATCGATAACGATAGAGCCTTCAAATCCTGCATTGTGGGCGATCTGACGAACAGGTTCTTCCAAAGCACGGAGAACAATATTGCGTCCTGTTGCTTCATCTCCTGTCAATTCCAAATCAGCTACGGCAGGGATAACATTTACAAGGGCTGTTCCACCACCAGCAACAATTCCTTCTTCCACGGCTGCACGAGTAGCGTTGAGGGCATCTTCAATGCGGAGTTTCATTTCTTTCAACTCAGTCTCAGTTGCAGCTCCTACCTTAATAACCGCTACACCACCTGACAATTTGGCCAAGCGTTCTTGCAATTTTTCACGATCAAATTCAGATGTTGTAGTTTCGATTTGAGACTTGATAACCGCAACACGGTGAGAAATCGCTTCAGGATTTCCAGCACCTTCTACGATAACAGTGCTATCTTTGTCCACAGTTACTCTCACTGCTTGACCAAGTGCTTCAATTGTCGCATCTTTCAACTCAAGACCTAGATCTTCTGTGATAACTGTTCCACCTGTTAAGATGGCGATATCTTCAAGCATTGCTTTACGACGGTCACCAAAACCAGGTGCCTTGACTGCTACCACGTTGAAGGTCCCACGAATCTTATTCAAAACAAGTGTAGGCAATGCTTCACCATCCACATCATCCGCAATAATCAAGAGTGGACGACTGCTTTGGAGAATACTTTCTAGGAGCGGCAAGATTTCTTGGATATTTGAGATCTTCTTATCAGTAATCAAAATGTATGGATTTTCAAGGTCAGCCACCATTTTTTCGCTATCTGTCACCATGTACTGTGAAAGGTAACCACGGTCGAACTGCATTCCTTCAACAACTTCCAGTTCTGTTTCCATACCACGTGACTCTTCGATAGTGATGACACCATCTTTTCCAACCTTTTCCATGGCTTCAGAGATGTACTCACCGACTTTTTCAGAACGAGAAGAGACAGCAGCAACCTGAGCGATGGCTTCTTTGTTGGCAACAGGGATAGCGTTGTTTTTCAAGGCTTCTACTGCTGCAGCAACTGCTGTTTCAATACCGCGACGAATGCCGATTGGATTTGCGCCTGCTGTGACGTTTTTGATTCCTTCGCGGACTATCGCTTGGGTCAAAACAGTTGCAGTTGTAGTCCCGTCACCTGCGATATCATTGGTTTTTGAAGCTACTTCTGATACCAATTTGGCACCCATATTTTCAAAATGGTCTTCCAATTCGATTTCTTTGGCAATGGTCACACCATCATTGGTAATCAAGGGTGAACCAAATGATTTTTCAAGAACGACATTACGACCTTTTGGTCCCAAGGTTACTTTAACAGTGTCTGCAAGGATATCGACACCACGAACCATAGCTGAACGGGCATCTGATGAAAATTTAATTTCTTTTGACATACTTACTTTCTCCTTCTATTCTTCAATGATTGCCAAGATGTTAGCTTCGCCAACGATGATGTACTTTTCATCGCCATCTTTAACATCAAGACCTGCATGGGCTTCAACTAAGACACGATCTCCAGCTTTAACACTTGGAGCAACCAAGTCACCGTTCAAGGTACGAACACCTTGTCCAGTAGCCACAACTTGGGCTGTTTTGGTTTTTTCTTGGGCTGAGCCTGCAAGGACAAAGCCACCAACAGTTTGTTCTTTTTCTTCGATTTTTAAGACCACACGGTCTCCTAATGGTTTCAACATCTGCTTTCCTCCATAATGAGATAGATATCATTAGCACTCTTTGTATTCGAGTGCTAATTCATAGTTCTATTGTATCACTTGGTCAAAAATAGTCAAGAAAAAAGTCTGACTTTCTCAAGATAAAAAGCCTGAGACCAACTCAGACTTTTTAATGTTTAAAATGGCAATTCTTCCTCTTCCAAGACCAAATCCGCCAAATCTTGGCCTGCATTATTTTCACGCATGGCACGTTGGGCGCGACTTTCCAAGAGTTGGAATCCTGTGACAAGTACTTCGGTCACGTAGTTCATTTGACTATTTTTCTCAAAACGACGGGTACGAAGTTCTCCATCCACAGAGATAAGACTACCTTTAGTTGCGTAGCTGGCCAAGCTTTCTGCTAGTCTGCCCCAAAGAACCATATTGACAAAGTCAGCTTCACGCTCCCCATTTTGGTCTTTGTAACGACGGTTCACAGCGATAGTTGCTCGCGCTACTGACTTGTCATTGTTGGTTTTGTGCAATTCTGGTGTAGACGTTAAACGTCCGATTAAGATAACTTTATTATACATATTTTTTCCTCCTACTTATCTATTCGTAGGAAATCAAAAAAAGTTACAGAAATTTGTAACTTTTCGAGAAAATTTTTTATTTTTTATGAACCATGAAACCTGTTGCCTGTTGATTTGCCATAATGGTCATATCTGTAATCTGCACACGGCGAGGTTGATTGGTCACATAGATAACTGTATCAGCGATATCTTGTGCCTGCAAGGCTTCGATTCCTTGGTAAACGGACGCAGCTCGTTCTTTATCACCGTGAAAACGTACCATCGAAAAATCTGTTTCGACAATTCCAGGCTGAATGGTGGTCACCTTGATATCCGTTGCGATGGTATCAATTCGCAGACCATCTGAAAAGGTCTTAACCGCTGCCTTGGTAGCTGAATAAACAGCGGCACCAGCATAGGCGTAGATTCCTGCGGTTGACCCCATGTTGATGATATGTCCTTGATTGGCCTTTACCATTGCTGGCAAGAAACAGCGAGTGACTGCCATCAAACCTTTGACATTTGTATCCAGCATGGTCAACATATCCAGCTCTTCATAGTCCTGATAAGGTGCTAAACCTAGAGCCAGACCGGCGTTATTAACCAAGATGTCAATCTTCCCTATCGTTTCTAGAATATTGGAGCAAACAGTCTTCACCATGGTCATATTCGTCACATCTAGTGGAAAGATCCAGACAGTTTGATTTGGGAAGGCTTCTGCAAACTCCGACTTAAGAGCTTCTAACCTGTCTGTCCGTCGTCCGGTTAGAACGACATTCTCACCCTGCTCCAGATAAGCACGCGCAATCGCTTCACCGATTCCTGATGTCGCCCCTGTAATCACAACATTTTTTGCCATCTTATTTCCTTCTATCTGGTCTATCAGATATTAACAACTTCTTAGGCAGTCCAATGTTTAGCTGGATCAAATGGAGTTCCAACAACTTGGTCTTCTGATAATTCAATAATACCTCGTTTTTGCGGAGCATTTGGCAGATGCAATTCACGAGGGCTACACATCATGCCAAAACTCTTTTCACCACGAAGTTCACCTGGGAAAATAAGATTGCCTTTGGGCATCATAGCTCCTGGAAGAGCTACAATGGTTTTCAATCCAACACGCGCATTAGGAGCCCCTGCAACGATTTGCACTGTCTTGTCACTTGCGACTGCTACTTGACAGATATTGAGGTGGTCACTATCTGGATGGGCTACCATCTCGACAATTTCACCAACAACAAACTTAGGTTCCTTATCATTAACAATTTCTTCTTTAAAACCTTCCGCCTGCAATTCTTGGTTCAAACGAGCTACTTGCTCATCTGATAAAAAGACTTGACCGCGCTCTGCAATTTCAAACAAACTTGAAACTTCGAAAATATTCCATGCCACTGTTTCCCCATTATCTTTGAGGAAAACACGAGCTACCTTGCCTTTGCGCTCCACATCTAGTTTGGCATCTCCGCTATTTTTCACGATGACCATAAGGACATCACCGACATGTTCTTTATTATATGTAAAAATCATTGTTTCCTTTTTCTCCTACTTCAGTCCTGCTAAAAAGTCGTTAATTTGTTGCTTGCTTTTACGGTCGCGATTGACAAAACGACCGATTTCCTTGTCCTTTTCTAGAACAACAAGGCTAGGGATTCCGTAAACATCCCAGAGTTTAGCCAAATCCATATACTGGTCTCGGTCCACTCGAATAAAGGTGAACTCTGGATTGGTCTCCTCAATTTCTGGCAAGGCAGGATAGATATAACGACAATCGCCACACCAGTCCGCCACAAAAAGAAAGACTTTCTTGCCATCCTTTTCAACTAAAGATGCCAATTCTTCTAAACTTGCTGGCTGTATCATAAGACTTCCTCCTCATAGACTAGGTCTTCATTTTCATAGATAAAGGTATAATGACGGCCATCCTCAAAAATGACACCACCGACTAGTCGTTCTAGACTACTTTCATAAACTTGAACATAGAGAGTCGCAATTTCCCCCATATCTGAAAAATGGTCTCGCACAATCGCTGTCAACTCTTCCTGAGTCTTCATGAGCTTACGATCATCTGCAACTTTTTTCGTAGCAAGGGCAAGGCTCCCAATACCAAGCAGAGCCAGACCTGCCATCCACATTTTTTTAGCTTTCATACCATTCATTTTAACACAAAAAAGGCTTTAGGACAAATGAGGAAGCAGCAGAAAAGCAAGTAAAAAGCCTCTTCCTTTAAGGAAAAGGACTTCTTATACTCAATGAAAATCAAAGAGCAAACTAGGAAGCTAGCCGCAGGTTGCTCAAAGCACTGCTTTGAGGTTGTGGATAAAGCTGACGTGGTTTGAAGAGATCTTCGAAGAGTATTATTCTTATTGCCAGGCACCTGAGTTGCCAACGTAGTAACCATCAGGTGTGTAGGTATTGCGAAGCATCTTACCTGATGAAGCCAGATAATACCACTTACCATTGTCTTTGACCCAATCATTCGCAATCATGGCACCAGAAGAACTTACATAATACCATTCTCCCTTGTCATAAACCCAAGTGCTTGCTTTCATGGCTCCTGAATTTGATAAATAGTACCACTTGCCTTGATCGTAAAGCCAGTCACTCGCAATCATGGCTCCTGATGATTTAAAGGCATACCAGTTGCTACCTTGATAAAGCCAAGTTTGATTGAACATGACTCCTTTATCATTCATAAAGTACCAAGTTCCCTTGTCATAAACCCAATCCTTCTGCACTAATTGACCTTGTTGTTGATAGTACCAGTTTTGGTTTGATTTTAGCCAGCTTTCTGCTTTTACAATCGGATAAAGTTCTTTGAAAGATCCTCCATCATATTTGTGACTGATAGATTTTAGTTTTTCAAGTTTCAACTCACTATTGTCATAGTCTACCCAAGCATATACTTTTTGACCATTGACAGTCTCTGGTAAGGTAGCAGTGTAGGTCTTGGTTTGATAGTCCCATTTAGCATCGAGGTAAGTGTATTGATTATTTGATTCTTCAATACGGTAGTAGCCTCTCTTTCCACTATCATTATGAATATCATCCACAACTTTCGTTGACCAGGTCTTTACTTCATTTCCGCTCTTGGCTTCTACCTTGATATCTCCTCTATAGCCATATGGAACGTAGAAATTCAGGTAACGCCCCTCTACGCCCATCATAGACTTGTCCTTTTCTTGACCTAGGAAATTGACAGTTTGATCTTGACCATCGAGACTAACCGTCCACTCGATTTTCTCGGTTTTTGGCAAATCCAAGACTTTGATATCCACTTCATGACCATTGTTAAACCGAAGAATCTTGCCATCTTGGTACTGTACTCCACACTTAACAACCCATTCTTCTTTAAGCTCAAATGCCTGCCCTGAATGTGGAAAAGCCAGTAAAGCTAGACCAGCTAGAGACAAACCAAATAATGTGATTTTTTTCATTGTAGTTCCTCCTTAGTTGTTATTATGTTAATTATATCACTATGTTTTTATTTTGCAACTCATATCCTAAATATGCAAGCAAAAAACCTCTGAGATTGTTCTCAAAGGTTATAATCTAGCTAATTGCTGTTCTCAACTGCTGCAGTGACAAAGGCTGTGTAGAGTTCTTCTGGGCGGTTTGGACGACTTGACAGTTCAGGGTGATACTGACAAGCTACAAAGAATTTATTTTCTGGAATTTCCACGATTTCGACCAAACGATTATCTGGAGAAACTCCTGAGAAGACAAAGCCTGCTGCCTCAAACTGCTCACGGAAGGCGTTGTTAAACTCATAGCGGTGACGGTGACGGCGTTGCACCACTTCTTGATTGTGGTAAGCAGCTGCTGCCTTAGAGCCACGTTTCAACTTAGATGGGTAAAGTCCCAAGCGAAGGGTTCCCCCCATATCCTCAACGTCAATCTGATCACGCATGATATCAATGATAGGGTATTTTGTTTCTGGTGCAAGTTCTGCAGAATTGGCACCTTCAAGACCCAAAACGTGACGAGCAAACTCGATACAAGTCAACTGCATTCCCAAGCAGACACCCAACATAGGAACATCATTCTCACGCGCATAGCGGATGGCTTGAATTTTCCCTTCTGTGCCACGTTGGCCAAAACCTCCTGGTACGATGATGCCGTCAGCATCAAACAAAAGCTCTGCCACATTCTCTGCTGTCACATCATTGGCATTTATCCAATTGATTTTAACTTCCGCGTCGTTGGCATAACCAGAGTGTTTCAAGGCTTCAACCACTGAGATGTAGGCATCTTGCAACTCCACATACTTACCGACAAGGGAAATTTTAACTTGTTTCTTGAGATTCATGACCTTGTCCACCATAGCTGACCATTCTGTCATATCCGCTACTGGTGCGTCTAATTTCAAATGGTCACAGACAATTTGGTCCATACCTTGCGCCTGCAAGTTCAATGGAATTTGGTAAAGGTGTTCAACGTCCAACGATTCGATAACAGCTTCTGGTGCTACATCACAGAACTGGGCCAGTTTGTTTTTAATTCCTTGACCAGCTGGTTGTTCTGTACGAATAACCAACATATTTGGTTGAATTCCCAATCCACGCAATTCTTTGACAGAGTGTTGAGTTGGTTTGGTTTTCATTTCACCAGCAGCCTTGAGGTAAGGAAGTAAGGTTGTATGGATGTACATAACATTATCCGCACCCACATCTGCCTTCATCTGACGAAGGGCCTCTAGGAATGGCAAGGACTCAATATCTCCTACTGTTCCACCAACTTCTGTGATAATGACATCAGAGTCGGTCGTTAGAGCGGCACGCTTGATTTTCTCTTTCAAAGCATCTGTGATATGAGGAATAACCTGAACAGTTGCCCCAAGGTATTCTCCACGGCGTTCCTTACGAAGAACTTCACTGTAAATTTTACCAGTTGTCACGTTGGAATATTTGTTAAGATTGATATCGATGAAACGTTCATAGTGACCCAAGTCCAAATCTGTCTCAGCTCCATCATCTGTCACAAAAACTTCCCCGTGCTGGTAAGGACTCATAGTTCCCGGATCAATATTGATATAAGGGTCAAACTTTTGAATGGTTACTTTGAGACCACGATTTTTCAAGAGACGGCCCAGACTCGCTGCTACAATCCCTTTCCCAATAGACGATACCACACCACCAGTTACAAAAATATATTTCGTAGACATAGATTCCTCTTTCTAAAATGCTCAAGGCCTTGCTGACTACGAGGGGACATAGAAAACAAGACCCTACTAATAAGAATAATCTGGAACGACTGCACCAGATTCACAACTAAAATACAAGAAGATAACTTCTTGAAAAAACAAAAATAGCTCCCTAAGAACTAGGGAGCCCCGACCTCTAAAAGAGGTGCCCGAACAATATGATACCTAAAAATAGGATAATTGTCAATAGCTAACTTTTACTCCTCGATGTTTTCAGTATCATCATCTGAAAACTCGTCGTCTTCTTCGTTGAGATCCACGTCTTCACCCAAGTCATCTGGGGCGATTTCGTTGATTTCTGCATCGTAAGCTTCCACTTCATTTTTCTCATCATCTGGATTTTCATCATCGTATGAAAGTGCTGGATCAGCTTCGTATGCATCTTCATCTTCTGGATCATCTGCATTGTAGTCAATAGCATCTGAATCGCCATCCATGAAGGCATTGACGCGTTTTTTCTTAGCTTTTGGTGCTACTTCATCGTCGTCATTTTCTTCAAGAGCAATGATTTCTTCGTCGATTTCGTCCACACCATACCATGAACGAAGACCCCATTTGTTGTCTCCAAGTGAGATGAAGCTACCGTCAAAGTTCAACTCTGTGTAGAACAAAGGCAAGGCTTCACGGATATCGCTGTTTGATGTTCCAAGGTAGTTTTGAATTTCGTTTACAAGATCGCTAAAATGCATCTCATGATCGCGACCACGAAGTTCCAAGATAGCACGCGCTACCTCAATCATAGATAGTTCACTTTTTTCTTGCCCAGCAAATACTTCTAATTCCAAAGCGTTTCTCCTCATTTATACTACTATCGCCAGAGTAAACAGACTCTGACCTCATTTTATCATTTACTCTTTATTTTACGATAATTTTGTGGAATAGTCAAAGGTTAAGGGGGAGAAAGTGACAGGACTTTTATTTCTTTGCTACCCAGCCGATGGTGTCGCTTGGTGGGTTTTCAGTATCAATCCAGATAAATTCAATACCGATTTCCCCATTTTTAAACTTAGTCAAACGAATGCCGTTGATTTCCAGTTCATTGAGTCGTTGACCTGTCAAGACTTCTCGCTCTTTCAACTGGAAAACACCACGTAAAATCCAATTCCCGAGAATTTCTTGCTTATCGGTAGACTGAATAGCCTTCCCAGCTTCTTGATTTATATAGGCATTAATAACATCACCAGAAGATAAAAAGCGTAGTTTAAAAGTTCTTTCTTCCTTAGATAGAGCTAATTTTTTAGTTCCAGGTTCAAAAGTCCCAAATCCAGGACCAAAGAAGTCGGGCCTTTCGTCATGGAAGTTCTTGGAGTCTGGCAGAGGAATGTAAACTTCACTAACTGGACGATAAACCAGCTGTTCAATTTCTTTAATGAGTCTTTCATTACCAGTCTCGTGTACAAAGTTTATCAAATCCTCACGAATCGCCTTCATCTGAGCTTTTTCTTCCTTGCTAGTCCATTTTTTCAAGAGAATTTCCTCTAGTGAGAAAGTCATAAAAGCTAGTTCTTCTGGAGCCAGACTGTCTTTGAATTTATCCCGAATCTTTAAAATCCGTGGCAAGCGATCTTTTTTGGCTAATTTTGAACCGCCGTTAAAGGCATTGAAACCAGAGTTTTCTTCTACATTTCCATGTTTATCTGTAATAACCCAAGATACTGTTTCTAAGACATCGGTTTTATCCTTTTCAGCTATCAGTAAATGAAGGTTTTCAAAGAGCAAAAAAGGATCTTCGATATAATGGACGTCCCAAGTATCTACAATAATGTCTCTATTATTAAAAGTCATGTGGAGTTGGCTATCAGCTGCCGTGTATTTGTAGTGGTGTTGTCCATCCGTAAATCGAAAATTGGTTGGATTGTTTTTGGTAGTTGATCCTTCAATGATCAGATTATCCATATCAACTGGCAAATAAGATGTTTCACCGACAAAAATCTTAGGATTTTCTCCCTTCGGTGTCGGCATCAGAACGTGATATACAGCTTCAACATTGACCGAGTCCGAACTAAATCCCTTGATTTGTGCCTTAGAAGATTCGATTCTCTGATTTCTCAAAGTCGCAATCTTTCGTGCTAACTCTTCATATCGTTGATAATTTTTCTTGTCTGCTGTTTCTTTATCTACTGAGATATCTGCATGGAATTTAATATCACCCAACAAGTCCGTCCAATCTTGAGAATCCTTCTTAAACTGAGCGATTTTTTGGTCTCCAGAATTAATTCCAAAAGACTTGATACCCACTAGGTATTTATGTTTTTCATCCACAACGACAGAGGCATCATAGGAGGTATTGGCGATATCTTCCCCAACGGCATTAAATGCTTTTTGAAAAACAGTCTCCTGAAATTTGGAGTTGACAATAGGAGCAACATAATTCTCTGTTTGTCCCTCATCTTCTGATTCTGCCTTTTGAGAGAAAGCTTGGCTCAAGCTAGCGAAGTTGGTAATTAAGGTTTTGTATTTGTCTTTTTGTTCAGACTTTAGATGTTCCCACATAAGCACCCCTCATTTCTATTCTCAGTATATCAAAAGAAGATTAGTTTTTCACTAACCCTCTTATATATTCGTTAATTAATACTGTAAAATTCGAGATTTCCTCGTTTTTTTACCAATTTTAAATAATCTTCATCTGATAGAAGGGCTAGACCATCATCATAAGACTTGATTTTTTCAAGAGCCTGGTCATAGCTATCTACAAAGTCCTTAACATATGATTGTCCTTCAAATTGTCCATTCATCTTGGTGTAGATAATGGCAATTTTTCCTGAGCGTTCAAGCTGAAATTGCCCCTGACTTTCATTTAAAGCCTTGGCAACATTCTCCGCGATACGTTTAATCACGGGCACAACCACACTGTTTCCAGCCTGCTTGTATAGCTGACCGTTAGAAACTCCTTCTGGGATTTTAAAGGATTTAGGGTATCCTTGAACGTTAAAGGTTTCTTTCGGTGTCAACTTACGAATCTCACCACTGTCTGTCAAAATCAATGGAACGTTATGTCCACCTGTTCCCATATTTGCTGTTAGGGTAGGAACAACACCATTTTTATTTTCACGGACATATTGACGGCGCCACTGGTAGACTGTATCTTGACTTGTCACTTCAAATTTTAACTGGTCGTAGAAATTCTGCTTGCCTTCACGGTAGTAGTAGACCTCGTCTAGCTTATCACCAAAGTTAATCACATCCTGAAGACTCGTAGTCAGCTTGATTTCCTCGGGGAACTCAAACAAGTCATAGGCTTCCTTGGTATCAAAGCCAACAATGTAAATACGCTCACGGTTTTGAGGGATATTTCCATAGTCTTTCCCATTGAGAATCTTCCACTTGATGAAGTAGTTGTTCTCAGTCAAGGCTTCACGAATAACCTTGAAGGTATTGCCATGGTCATGACCGACCATGTTTTTGACGTTTTCAATAAAAATAGCACGAGGTCTGCAGCCCTCAATCATGCGAATCAATTCAAAGAAAAGATCGCCACGATCGTCATCAAAGCCCTTGCGATAACCCGCAATACTAAAGGCCTGACAAGGGAAACCTCCCATAATCACATCCACGCGCTCAGTCGGGATGTCCCCTGGCTGAACAGCGTGAATATCACGACCATCCAAATAGGTATCTGGATGGTTTAACTGATAAGTCTGACGCGCATACTTATCAAATTCATTGGCATACACCACTCTGAACTCGTTGGTTTGTTCAAATCCCAACTCAATTCCCCCAACACCTGAGAAGAAAGCCGCAATGTTGTACTTCTCAGGTCGGTTCGAACTTACAGAATTTGTCATGTAGTAACCTGCTTTCTAAAATATTGACTTTTTAGCTTAGTTTACACAAAAGTGTTTCAATTTCCTAAGCTATAATATCATAAATACTGTACATCCCACAAAATTTATTTATAGAAATTTTACTTAAATTCCGATAAATTAAAAGAACGGCCATTCCAAAATGTGAACTTTCTTCCATTTCTTTCTTCCGTTAATTCAATTAAACATTTCTTTAGATCCTTTTTGTTTATTGCGACAAAATACTTTCTATACTCTTCAAATTGATAAAAATCAGGATTGGAACAAAAAATTAAATGTCTAGCCCATTCTTCTCCTGCACATAATTGAGCCATTATATCGTTTTTTTCCCATTTAAATTTTTTTGACTTCTCTGATTTCAACTCTATAAAAAATATTTCTTTTTTCTTTTCTCGTATCAATATATAATCGCAATCTTTAGGCATAAAATGCCCAAAAGTGTATGGTAAATCTTTTTGTTTTAAATCTTCAATATTTTTTATTAATATAACATCACTATCTCCGCTAATACGGATTGTAACTGAGTAATTCTTATTTGTCTCTGTTAATATAATTTCTCTTTCAGTATTTTGAGAAACATATAGACTATTTATATTATCCAATAGTTTCTGAGAAAGCGTCATTGTCATCCTCCATCTGTTCAATAATATCATAGTAATCATCTATTAACTTCTCTTGAATTCTATCGAAAATAGGAAGTGACTCAATTTTTTGTACGTCTTTTTTACAAAATGTTTCTTTTGTATCATCATATTCAAATAGATTAATTCTACCTGGGACTTCTTTCAATGAAATATTAACAAATTCTCGAACTAAATTATACGAATGAGTCGAAATGATTACTTTGACTCCAAATTCAATACAACGATTTAAAAAAGTTGCCATATTAGCTTGGGAACTAGGATCTAAGTTCATTTCTGGTTCATCAATGAATAAGATATCTCCATTTGACACTAAATGCTCAAAATATATGTCTAACCCATATAAAGATTTTGCAGATGATGATGCTACTTGGAAAGGAATGTTGTTTCTAATATATTTTAATCCACGTTTATCTTTTCTATAGAATTGGCGGAAGAAAATATCATCATTCACTTTTTCGAATTTACCTTTTATAATATTTTCAGAAAGAAAATTATATAAATCCAAATCAGAATTATCAAAAAAGCTATTAATATCAATCATATTTAAATAGTTTAAATAATCAGAAATTGGACGCGGATATTTTGATGATCTTTTATTTATTGAACCCCCATCAAAAATAGAAGAACGAGATGCTAGCAATTCCTTCCTAAAGACATTTAATCCATTTCTTTCGGCAGGTATATAAAGAATATTATTAATTTTGAATAATAATCTTCGAATAGTGAAATAATTTAATATATCTTTTAAATTTCCAATATCAATTTGGGAACTATTAATTTCAGACTCTATAAAATCAAAACTAATATTAAATTTTACATTTTTTTCATCACTTGAAATTTCGGACGTAACCCAAAATAAATGTTTTTGTATAGGAAGAGGGGCTTCGCTTACTTTCTCTTTATCTTTAAAATAAATTAAGTCAATAATATCTAATATTTCTTTACTTGAAATTTTAACAGTTGTATCTTTAAAACTGCTCGATGGAATATTAAAATATTCAGGTAAAACATCTTTATTTATGTTATGTATATTATTAAGTACACTATTTGCTAATTTATTTTTTAGCAAGGATAAATCTAATGTTACTGTTCCATTATCAATTAATTCCTGAGTTACTTCATCTGTTATAAAATTACATCTAACATCATTTATTACGTTCAAAATAGCATATAAACTATAAGTTAAATAGGTCTTTCCACAATTATTGGGACCAATAAAAATCATTCCATCTGATAACTCAATATCTACCTTTTTTATAGGACCTAGATGATTAATTTCCATCTTAATTTCCTCCTTTATTTCACCAACTTCTTCATCTCATCAATACGTGCTACGGTCGCGTCGTATTTGGCTTGGTAGTCGGCTTGTTTGTCGCGTTCTTTCTGGACGACTTCTGGTTTGGCATTAGCTACGAAGCGTTCGTTAGAGAGTTTCTTGCTGACCATATCCAGTTCTTTTTGCCATTTAGCTAGTTCCTTGTCGAGACGAGCGAGTTCTTCTTCGACATTAAGGAGGTCTGCGAGTGGCAAGTAGATTTCTGCTCCTGTGATGACGCTTGACATAGCGAGTTCAGGTGCAGGGATGGTTGAGGCGATTTCCAAGTGTTCTGGATTTGTGAAGCGTTTGATGTAGTTGACATTGCTGTTAAAGAAGGCTTCCAAGTCGCTATCGCTTGTCTTAACAAGGATGGTGATAGGTTTGCTTGGCGCCACGTTTACTTCCGCACGCGCATTACGAACGGCACGGATCAAGTCTTTGAGGCTTTCTACACCTGTGTGAGCAGCAAGATCTTCAAAGGCTGGATTGACAGTTGGGTATTCTGCTGTCACGATAGAGCCTTCTGAGATTTGTCCAAAGATTTCCTCTGTCACGAATGGCATGATTGGGTGAAGGAGACGAAGGATCTTGTCCAAAGTATAAAGGAGAACAGAGCGTGTGATGACTTTCTCTTCTTCATTATCGCTGTAAAGGACTTCCTTAGTCAACTCAACGTACCAGTCCGCAAACTCATCCCAGATGAAATTGTAGAGGATATGTCCAGCGACACCAAACTCAAACTTATCAAAGTTGGCAGTTGCTTTTCCGATAGTTTCATTGAGGTTGTGGAGAATCCAGCGGTCTGTAACGTTGCCAGCTTCCTTGTTAACAACTTTTTCGACATTAGCAGTTGCTTGCTCAAGGGTCAAACCTTCATTGTTCATGAGGATGTAGCGAGAGATGTTCCAGATCTTGTTGATGAAGTTCCATGAAGCATCCATTTTCTCGTAAGAGAAGCGCACGTCTTGCCCTGGTGCAGAACCGTTTGAAAGGAACCAACGAAGGGCATCGGCACCGTATTTCTCAATGACATCCATTGGGTCAATCCCGTTACCAAGAGATTTCGACATCTTGCGTCCTTGCTCGTCACGAATAAGACCGTGGATAAGGACGTTTTGGAATGGCTGACGACCTGTGAATTCCAAGGATTGGAAGATCATACGAGACACCCAGAAGAAGATGATGTCGTAACCTGTTACTAGGGTTGAAGTTGGGAAGTAACGTTTGAAGTCTTCTGAGTCAACATCAGGCCAACCCATGGTTGAGAATGGCCAAAGGGCCGAACTGAACCACGTATCCAAGACATCTTCGTCCTGTGTCCATCCGTCACCTTCTGGCGCTTCTTCGCCGACATACATTTCACCCTCAGCATTGTACCAAGCAGGGATTTGGTGACCCCACCAGAGCTGACGAGAGATAACCCAGTCGTGGACATTTTCCATCCATTGGAGGAAGGTATCGTTGAAACGAGGTGGGTAGAATTCTACCTTATCATCTGTATCTTGGTTAGCAATAGCGTTCTTAGCCAATTGGTCCATCTTGACGAACCATTGCGTAGATAAGCGTGGTTCAACCACTACACCTGTACGCTCTGAGTGACCAACACTGTGGACACGTTTTTCGATTTTAACGAGGGCACCGATTTCCTCCAACTTAGCAACGACTGCTTTACGAGCTTCAAAACGGTCCATGCCTGCAAATTCGAAGGCCAAGTCATTCATGGTTCCGTCGTCGTTCATAACATTGACTTGTGGCAAGTTGTGGCGTTGACCAACCAAGAAGTCGTTTGGATCGTGGGCAGGCGTAATTTTCACGACACCCGTACCAAACTCAGGATCTGCATGCTCATCCCCAACGATTGGGATCAATTTATTGGCGATAGGAAGGACGACGTTTTTACCAATCAAGTCCTTGTAGCGTGGGTCTTCTGGATTGACCGCAACGGCTACGTCCCCAAACATGGTCTCAGGACGAGTAGTTGCCACTTCAAGGGCGCGTGAACCATCTTCCAGCATGTAGTTCATGTGGTAGAATGCACCTTCGACATCCTTGTGAATAACCTCGATATCGGAAAGAGCTGTACGAGCTGCTGGGTCCCAGTTGATAATAAACTCACCACGGTAGATCCAACCTTTCTTGTAAAGGTCCACAAAGACCTTACGAACGGCTTTTGACAAGCCTTCATCAAGAGTGAAACGTTCGCGAGAATAGTCTACAGAGAGACCCATCTTGCCCCATTGTTCCTTGATAGTAGTGGCATATTCGTCTTTCCATTCCCAGACTTTCTCAAGGAATTTTTCACGACCGAGGTCATAACGACTAATGCCCTCACCACGCAAGCGCTCCTCAACCTTAGCTTGAGTGGCAATCCCAGCGTGGTCCATCCCTGGAAGCCAAAGCGTATCAAAACCTTGCATGCGTTTTTGACGGATGATGATATCCTGCAAAGTTGTATCCCAAGCGTGACCAAGGTGGAGTTTCCCAGTTACGTTTGGTGGTGGAATGACGATAGAGTAGGGCTTAGCCTTTTTATCGCCTGAAGGCTTGAAAACATCTTCGTCAAGCCATTTTTGGTAACGACCAGCCTCAACCTCGGCTGGATTGTATTTAGGTGAAAGTTCTTTAGACATGTATTTGTCCTTTCTAGTTAATTTCTAAGCTACTTTGATAAGCATCTAAAATATCAATAGTATCTCTTATAATAGGGCTCTGTGTGGCTTTGTAAAGAGATTTATTCCCAATAATATAAAACTCTTCTTTAGCTCTAGTCGCTGCAACGTTTAAAATATTGGGTTCAGAGACAGCCCAGCGAGCAGCCCCCTCACTCATATTATCTGCTCCAAGCACAAAATATACAATCTTATTTTCTTTTCCTTGGAAAGTATGTACCGTCCCTACATTTATAGGTTTTCCGTTTTCCCGCTTTGTAAAACCGATTTTATCTAGTTCTTTTGCTAGTTGAACCGATACATTTTTAAAAGGAGTAATGACATAAATATCATCAAATTCCTCATGTCTTTTCTGCAACTCTTCTTTCAAATAATCAGCTTGCTCAGGAACAAATTTATCCTTAGCACCTCCACCAACGTCAAACCATTCTCCCAGACCTCGAGTTTCTTCCTTTCCTTGAACCATTAAGTTATCATAAGAAATTTTATTGGAAATACTGAACATCGGATCACTAGAACGACGATGAACCCAGAGAGGAAGTCCTATCCATGTCCCATCTTGTTTTTTAAAACCATATCTACTAGCAGAATCCATCAATTCTTGCGTTGATGATACAAGATATTTAGAGTCTATCTTGTGGTGCTGTGCTAAAAATCCTAAAATATTTTTATCCATAGTCTGTACTGGTTGTATTTGAGAAGGATCTCCAACAGCCATAATATGCTTACTTCTAAAAATAGCCCCCACACTTGCTTGAGGTAATGCCTGACCAGCTTCATCAATGAATACATTACCAATACTATTTTCAGGCAAACACCAAAACATGGAATTAAAGCTTGCAAAAGTTGTACTAATAACTGGAACAGTGAAATTAATCCAATCCCATGCAGTTTTATATAAATCACTAGCATTATCTCTCATTGAATAGTTTTGAGGTCTCTCCCAAATCCATAACGCTTTTTCAAAATGATTTTTATTGTCATATATAAATTGTTTTCTAACTGCAAGTGCTTTAATAAACAAACGACTCTGCTCTTCTCGATAGGCATCATCAAACCAAAAATTTGATACTTGCAGCTCTTCATACGGAACGGAAAAATTCAACTTATTAACTGTACATGTAGCAAGTTCCGATTGTAATTTCAAAATTTTTTCCTGATGACGAATTAATTTATCTTCTTGTTTAGATTTCCATTCATTATACCTCTGTTGCCTTTGACTCAATTGATTTAATTCAAGTTCATGCATTTTTATCTCTTTTTGCAAACCGTGGCAATATTGACTTTCATCATGTACTTTCTCCAGTTCTGCTTTTAGACTTTCATTCGCTTGATTCAATCTCGTAAAATAAGTATCTAATTTCGATGGTGTGAAAAGTCTTTTTAACCATAAGAAACGTGGAGCTTGTAATTTTATCAACTCGACATCTTGTGCTGCTATCTGTTTGTTAACATTTAACATAGAAATAAGATGCTCGCGTTCAGACAGCTCAGTTTCTATTTTCTTTTTACTATTTTCTAATTGAGTATATTTATCCCGTATTTTAGATAGTTCTGAACGTCTTTGAGCATCATCCTGATGAAACTCTACTTCAAACTGCTGGTAATCATTTTTCAATTTTACATGCAATCGAATCTTATCTGCTATCTCTTGCATCTTTTCTCTTTTATCAAACAGCTTCTGATATTGAATTTTAAACTCTTCGTATACTGATGGATTCGATTGAAATTTATCCGAATTCAACTCTTGTCGTATTGCTTTTAAAACATTTTGCAGACGGTCTCTATTCTGTTTTTTTCCACCTTCTATCGAAAATAATCCCCAATGTTTTTTGTCGTTAGAAACATCTTCATCTTCTAACAATAAATCATTACTGATTTCAGCAAAATAATTAATTTTCTTTAATTCATCTAACCAATTTGATTTCTGATAGATTTCTTTTCTTTGGGGTAATTCATTAACAATATTTTTAACAGCACCATTGTTAGAACTTGCAACTACGATTCCTTTTTCTGCAATTTCTTTTGGTAATTTTGCAATAAGATCTAGTTTGTCATGACAAACTAGATTCCCTTTAAGCTTAGGAGCCGATAATTCACTAATAATTCTAGCTTGTTCCGTTACCAAATCTGCAAAAATGTCTTTTAAAAGTGTCGTTTTACCAGTCCCCGGAGGACCATTGACACTTCCTACCTCCTCATCCGCATTTGAAGCTAGATTTACAGCTACTTGTTGCATCATAGAAAGAGGATATATAGGGTTACTAGGAAATCTTCCTAATGGATAATTTTTTGGTTCAAGTATTGTTTCTAAATCTTTGGGATTAAAATAGGATGATTCTTTATTGCTGTCCAGATTGACCCTTACAGAATCGAATCCTGATAAATAACGATTGAGATTTTCATTATAAATTGATTTTGCATATTTCAAATCCTTTAGAAAAAATGAATGTAAATTTATTTCGTCAGCAAAATTCTTAACAAAATAATATCTGCAATCACTTGGTGAAATCTCATACTTTTTGAGAAGTTTACTAAAAACTTCATTGAACTCTCCATCAAGAAAGGCCTGACCTAACTGTTCTCGAAGCTCATTTTCTGCTATTAAGAAATCTTTAGGCAATTCCCTATTTTTGAAAATTTGCCCACTCATAGTTAAAAAAAACTTATCAGCTAAGAACTTCAAATCTTTATCAAAGTATAGAGCAAAAGTAAATTTATAAGAAGCTCTTCCCAATTCTTCCTCCGTCTCCTTTAAATTGTATTTGCCTCTTAACACTTCAATAATTTTTCGAAAAGGGAAAATTCCACAATAAACAGCAATCCCTGAACTAGATTTTAATTTTTGACGTTTTAAAAAATCTTTTAATATTGATTGATAATCATCCCCTTGAAAAATTTTATACTTAGAATCACTTTTTTCAATATTCCCTTCTGATAATTGTTCTACTGTAATCCAAGCATCTAATATTTGATTATGACTACTTCTCATCATGTCTCCTCTTAAAGAATATAAAAACAAGAATATATCTTACTCGTAAAAAAACTCCCCCACTCACTCCTCAGCAAGCCATATATCAGACTGTCACAGCGGTTTCCTTGAACATCTTTACGGTCTCGGATACGAGCTTCGAGGGTAAATCCAAGTTTTTCTGCGACTCGTTGACTTTGGAGATTGTAACCAAAGCAAGTCAGCTCAATCTTATGAAGACCAAGTTCTTTAAAGGCTAAGTCAATCAAGGCAAGCGCTGCTTCTGGTACATAGCCTCGCCCCCAATAGTCTGGGTGCAAGGTGTAGCCAATCTCCAGTACATCGTCTTCGTGCCGATGGTTGAAATCAACAGAGCCGATGACTTTATCGGTTCCTTTGACGACAATTCCGTAGCCAGCTGGGAGATTGTCCTTTTTATTACGTTCAGGAAGGATATGCTCCAGATAATAAATCTCATCTTCCAAGGTCTTGACAGGTGGAAAACCTGCTGGGTAAGAGACTTCCGGACGACTAGCATAGTCAAAGATATCCTCAGCATCCGCCACTGTGCGGACTCGTAGGATAAGTCGCTCCGTTTCGATTCGTTCAGGTAATGTTGCTCTTGTCATCTTTCTTCCTCGCTTTCTTTATGAAGCTCCCCATAGGGTCAACACGGTTATCTAAATAGCGATAAACGCGCTGGTGACCGTCCCCCATAAAGTAAGTCGGTGAAAAACGGTCATTTTTAAAATGCCCTTTCTCATCCAAAAGTTCTGGGTCAACAAGTCTCTCGATAATCTTGGCAAAGATATGACAGATTCCATCTTCCTCGATAATCCGATCTACCTGACAATCCAAAACGACTGGACAGGCCTCTAAAATCGGAGACTGAGTCCATTCAGAAATCTCGTAGTCTAGCCCCAGGTGTTTCAGTTTCTCCCGATGACTGATAAAACCAGCCTGCTCCATATCGAGCATGAGATTTTCATCAGGAATATTTACGGTGAACTTCTGATAGTATTTAATCTGGTCAGCCGCATTTTCCTCAGCGCCAACACCGATGACCAGCCAATCTCCCAGGCTATAAGAGGAGCTACAGGTCGTAATATTGTGTCCAAAATTCTGATCCTGATACCCCAAAATGAAGATAGGAAAACCATAATAGAGTTTACTTGTGTTAAAAGATTGCTTCATGACAACCTCCTTTGACCAAGATACAAAAGAAAAGCCCTGCCATCTACATGACAGGGACGAATGTGTTTATCCGCGGTACCACCCAATTTCGGGCAGAGCCCGCAACTCTCGTCTTTAAAACAAAAAGACAATATTATTTCAATTTTTCATCCATTAGCAACTAGTTTTGACACATTTGTGGACTTCTCAGCGCCGCCACTTTCTGTAAAATGCGGGATTCAAAACACCTCTAATGGCTCTATTGTAGCAAGTTTTTCTCGGAAATGCAAGGCACAAGAAAGATTACTTGAACTTGATGCCATTTTCCTTCAATTTCTTGATGGTAGCTGGGCCAATTCCTTTCAAGGCAAGGAGTTCTTTTTCAGTCCAGTTTTTAAAATCTGAAGCAGACTTGATACCTTCATCATAGAAAGTTTTGGCACGGTCAAGTGGAAGTCCACCCAAGTTTGCTGCAAAATCTTCTACAGAATTGGCTACTTTTTGAGCTTGCTCTTTGGTAGCTTCTACTGCTTGTTCAACTTTTTTAGAAACAGCCTTACTAGCTTGGCTTGCTGACTGCTCTGCACGTTTCACGACTTTCTTTGTCTCTTCTACAACCTTCGTCACAGTACTTGAAAAGGCACCTGCGCGACGGAGGCTATTTCGTAATTGTTTTTTACGATTGAGTTTCTTTGACATGATAAAATCCTTTCAATAAAAAACCCCTGCTCTGACAAGGATTTAATATAAATATTCTATCAAGATTTTAGTAAAAAATCAAGAATCTATCTCGTTTAATAATTCCGCTCACCAAACAAGCCTTCTGGTAAATCATGGAATCCTTTACCTGCCTTGAAATTTTCAAATTTTCCAAGCAAGAACTGATAGGCATCCAAGCGGCTTTCGTAACGAATCATTGCATCTTTGGCACGCTCGTCTTGGTCTTCTTCGTAGACTTTTTGGCTTTCCTTGTGCGCCATATCGTTAATCATAATCTGGGTATTGACCCAAGCTTCAAATTCCTTCATAAATTCTTGTTCGTAACTCATTTTTTCTCCTTATTCTAATCCACGGAAATAGTCCGTATCAATCTCACGGTAGGGCTGAATATCCTGAACGTATTCCAGCACTCCTTGGAATTCTCCGTTTTCATCGTGTACAGCGGCATAGGTGATGTGGACAAACTTGCCTCGCGACTCAGACTTGAACCACATTTCATACTTATCTTTGCTTCCTTCACGAAGCCCCTTCATGATGGTCTTTACCTTATCCAAGTACTTAGGCGGATGGCAAAGTTCAACATTACGCCCGACTTGGGACGGTGTCCGTTTGAAAATCATCTCATCAGCTGGCGTATTGTCATTG
Source organism: Streptococcus symci (assembly GCF_006385165.1). Lineage (GTDB taxonomy): Bacteria > Bacillota > Bacilli > Lactobacillales > Streptococcaceae > Streptococcus > Streptococcus symci. Next base: position 25,548 of record NZ_VFJA01000004.1, read on the forward strand.
TAATACTGGAAAATGTCGTCTTTATTGACAAAAGTAATCTCCATGGGAAGGTGATTGAGGATGAGATTGGCCTGCTCGACTGAAAGATAGCCATTGCCAAAAGCCTGTTGACTATGACGGTCCAGCACTGCTCCCTTTTCCTTAGGGGTAAAGGTAATGGTGAACTGGCCTTCTGGTGTATCTATGACTTGTTGAACCTGGCCTTCTGCCGTATCTAACTGTACAGTCTCCTCTGCAATCTTTTCCTCAACAAAACTCTGTCTTTCTGGCACCCATTTTTCAGACGGACGAATGATGGCATAACCATAGGCGTCGCTCTCCTCTGCAATCTGAAGCCAGTCATCCTGAGTAAAGGACTCAAGGAGAATCATGAGAAGTATGGACTCTTCCTTGAAAATCATACTTTCAAACTCTGTCGCAAAGGCTTCAAAAGCTTCTTTTACAGTGGAAATCGGCACTTCAGGTAGTGACTTGGCTGTCGCTAAAGCTGTTTGAAAGAGTTCCCTAATCTGGTCATCCACTCCCCACATAACTTTAGGAGGTGAGTCGTGTCCATAGCGCTCCATGATTGGAAAGAAGAGCTCTTCCTTACGTTGGTAATGGACATCAAATTGACCCACAAGTCCCATCTGACGGATCAAACCCTTACGCATCTCCGAAAGCATTTCCTCGTCTTCCATAGACTCATAGGTATCTAACAACCTCCGAATGCGAATTAAAGCTGCACGGAGAGCCAGATTTTCTTCCTTGAAGACACGAACTGGGTGGCCTGGATGCTCAGTATCTGCAACTTCGACACCCTTAACAGCATTTTTAAAAAGATTGGCATGGACATCACAGAGTTCCATAACATCTTCAAAGGTGACACCTGAGTCTGAGTTCATCAGCTCGTGCTCCATAAGGGAAATCTCGATGGCCGAAACACCTGTAAAGGTCGCATCAAAGCGCTCCTGAACTGATTCAGGAGAGGCGCCATTGTGCAATTCTAACAAAATATCCCGTAGGATATGAATCCGTTCATCTGCCATTAGTCTAATCCAATCACTTCGTAGCCGTTCGCTTCTAGTGTGCGGACAATCTTGTCCATAGGAGTTCCTTCAAGCTTAGAACCCTGCTTAAGCGATACTTTGCGACCGACTGTGTTGCGCATCAAGGGGTTAGCAAGTGGTTTAAAACCGAGTTCCACTAGGATTTCCAAGACTTCTGGATGCTTGTCCACCACTTCTGCAACAGGAATTGACACATCGATGATATTGTCCATTACGACCTCCATTATCGTTTATAAATGATATTATTTATTTTATTATACCATAAGGAAAGAGATTAAAAAACTAGCAGTGGAGTTCCTGCTAGTTTCTTTCATTTTCAAGTTATTCCTTATCCTCTGGCTTAATGAGCCACCGAGCCGTATCCATTAGCTTATCTGCAATAAAGAGTTTTCCCAGACCGACAACGGCATGGTCATCTTTCTTTATCGTTTTCATTACTTTTACACCTTGCATGGTCAAAAAGTAATTACCATAGATTTTAGCAAAAGCTTTGATAGGGTTCGTCTCACTCACCCTCGATTATTTCAACCTCTTTTCGGATTGTTTCAACATCTTCTTGATATTGAACTTCACTATAGTTTACTAGTTTGGACAACTCTTTTTGTAGCCTTTCACCCATTGTTTTCATAGTTGCAAAGGTTAATCCTCCAGAAATCAAACCACCTAGAATTGGAACTACGATTCCCAATCCTTTTGTCAATCCTCCTTTTGTCAAGTTAACACCGAAAACTTTCAAGACTTTTTCCAAAACAGGATACCAAATCGTCTTTGTAAATGCTTTTTTGTTCACTACATTTATCATTTTTTTAGTTACTATAACACCACTAAAGCGAAGTAGAGCACCTGCACCATCAACCCCTAACATCACACCAAGATACAGTAAAAGTGTTTTTTGGGCTTCTTCACTCAATTCCTCTCGTGAGGACCAAAGATCATCAAAGCCGTATATATAACCTATTTCTTGAGCTAATTTCAGAGAAAAACCGTAAAATTGAGCAACATCAGTGGGAATAGTAATAGCCATGGCAATCCCACCAGGTAAACCTGCCAAAATAGAAGCCCCACTCGCGAGTAATACATTTTCATTAATACAAGCCTTAGCTACTCGGTCCAAGGTTACTTTAGGTAACATAGTAGCCGGACCTTGTTCTATTAACTTATTAAGGTTCTTGTGCCCTAATTCTTTGGAAAACTTTTCAACTAAAAATTTCTCACGGTCAACTTTGACTACAGGCAATTTCACCACTTGTTGTAGCACTTGCATTGCTATATCTTTTTTAGCCATATGTATCTCCATTTTTCATTCATATCAAGTTTTATCATATCATACTATTTGAGATTTACAAATTTTTAAACCGATTTTTATAAGATAAATACATCGTCAAATACCAATTATCTTACTCTGACAACTAAAAAAGAGGGTTGTCCCTCTTCTTTAGTTCTTATCAAAATTGCGTAGCATCTCGTCAATCTTGTTTCCATACTCGATGGATTCATCTTTGACGAAGATCAAATCTGGGAGATATCACTTTTTTATTCATAACGATGCTTAGTTCCTATCATTATAAATCCATAATTTCTTTTTTCTTTCGATCAAATTCTTCCTGAGATAATATACCTGCATCTAAAAGAGATTTTAGTTTTGTAAGGGCTTCGATTTGCTCATCTAATGATAGACTTGGTTTCATGGCTTTTTCATCTAAACTTTGAGCCATATTCATTCCAAATATCATTCCAGCACTATCACCTAGACCATGTTGCTCCACTCCTGATGCAATTTTTTGTTGTGCTGCAATATTAGAAGATTTCTGCGATACATCATCATAAGCTTTTAAATTCATCTTATTTGATGAAAATTGTTTAACCAGTTCCTTAGATTCTGGTGAGAACTCAATATTAGCAATGGCAACTTTTACAATCTCAAATCCAAAACGTTCTTTCCAAGTCCCTGCATACTGTCCATCATTTGATACTTGTTCCGCAAGAACTGCAGCTTGTGAGGGTAATTGTGAAATACGATAAGTTGTTGACAAAGAATTAAGTGCAACAATAAAAGATTGAAGAAATTCTGTCACTATTTGTGATCTAGCTTGAGCGCTATCAAAGGTATAATAAGTCACATTGGGAGGAAGAAAGTTTCTGATAAATTGCTTAGCATCTGTAATTTGGATAGAAAATGTTCCAAAAGCACGTACTTCTAAATCTGTCCCATAAAACAAATCATTATACATGACTGGACCGCGAGTCCCAAATTTAATATCACGAATTTCTCTCAAATTAACAAAACAAATCTGTTTTTGCTGATCACTTTGACCACCGAATCCAACACGATTAACAACATTGTCAAACAGTGACTTTTTCAATCCATCACCGTTAAAAACACTGCTTTCGCCATTTTGGTATTCATATCCACCTGGTTCTGTAATAATTTCCTCGATACCAGACTGACTAAAGATAAAGGCTGCAGTATTTTCTGGAATAAAAATCTTGGATCCGTTCGAAATAATACCTACAGATCCCTGCGTATTGACACCTCTACCATTATTACTTTCTTGAACAATACCTGGACTTACAGCTGTATGTTCATCAAAAGCATGAACTGTGATAATTTCTTTCCACTGATCTGCAAATGTTCCACCAATAGAATCTGTGATTGCTTTTATCAACCCCATTTAATTGCCCCCTTATAAACTCTGCTCCATATCACAATAGGCACATCTCACTGTTTGCTTCACTTGACCTGACAAAGGTGCTCCACAAAAGCTACACTTGGTTGAAATCTTTTCTGGCTCTGCATCCTTAATCCCAAGCCCTGCTTTAAAAGTGTCAAATGTATCCTTAAATGTTTCTGCCAAAACATCTGCTCCAAACAAGCTACTATCTCCCAAGGTTTCAAAATTACTTGTATCACCTGAAATCAATTTAATAATGTTTCTAGCCCACTTGTCAGTATCCTTAGTATTATTAAATGAAAAGATAGCTTGCCCGCCATTATAATAAATTTCCAACCGTTTCATACCATTGGTTTTGGTTACTGAAACTTGAGGTTTCCCTTCAAAAATTTTAATCTGGTTAATAGGAATGGTAACCTGGTCTTTTTTCCCTCCCCAAAAACTTTTTTTGATATGTATTAAGTGTAGATTCGTTAAAATTAATTCATCTGTAGCCAAACCATTTTTCCCAAAACTCACATGGTCACTATTCATAACCATGTATTCATGTGGCAATAATTGATAATCCATATTGAACTCCACTCTTCCTATTAAAGACTAGCTTTCCACTGCTCCACTTGTTCATGTAGATTATCACGATAATCTTTTAGAGTCTTAATCACTTCTTCTTTTCCTTGAATCGGTGCTTTCTTGAGTGGACCATATTGTTTTTTCAGATCTTCCATCTCTTTTTTAGTGCTATCTTTCAGTTCTTGGATAGCAGCACTATCTTCTAAAACAGTCCCTTTAAAGGCTTCGTCTGCTTCTGTATAGTAATTATCGATTATTTTCTCATTCATAATCAAGTAATCTTCATAGGTTTTTATAGACTCAATTGTCGTATCGCTAACATCTTGTGGGTTAAAATCGCTTGAACTGAGTTTTTCTTTTGCTTTAGCAAACAACCCTTTCTTCTCAGAACTACTAGATGAAGCTTCTGTTTGATTCTCACTAGAAGAGCTACTTGTTTTTTCAGAAAGAGAACTACAAGCAACTAGAGTAGAGACGGAAAGACATAGCAAAGCTAAACGACAAACTTTTTTTACATTATTCATTGATAAAATCTCCTTTTATTTATGAAATCATCATATCATATTTGCTAAAAAAAAAAAAAGCATTTTCTATTTAGCTAACCTTTAAAAATACAGAATTCTAGTTAAAAGAATATTTTTCCATTTCAAATGCCACATATTTTCCTCCACCAAAAAAGAGGGTTGCCCCTCTTCTTAGTTCTTATCCAGATTGCGTAGCATTTCGTCAATCTTGTTTCCATATTCGATGGACTCGTCTTTGACGAAGGTCAAATCTGGGATTTTGTACAATTTCAAATTGCGACCAAGTTCACGTTTAATGGTACCAGTTGCTTTTTCAAGCCCGATTTGAGCTTTTTGATTATCTGAAGCAAGGTTACTCAAAATGGTGTAGTAAACCTTGGCTACAGACAAGTCACCTAGCATCTGAACATCTGTGATGGTCACACCTTGGACACGCGGATCACGGACTTTCTTTTGCAAAATCTCATTGACTTCACGCTTGATTTCCATGCCCACACGATCCGTACGGAAATGATTTGCCATGATATTCCTTTCTCTACTTTGAACCAAAAGCTAGGCCAGCAGACCTAGCTATTTTTAAACTTCTTGATTTTCATTTCAAATTGAAACGAAGTTCAATTTGAAATCATCTGCTTCTTTCGCCGTGGTGAAAGTGATGGAACTGATTTATCAGTCCCATCACAGGGGATTTTTGAGACCCTAGACTCAAAAATAAGCAATGAAACCATCGGTTTACTTGCGTCCCTCACCACCTAAGAAAGGAGCAAAAATCTTATCTCTTGATTTCTTCCATGACATAAGCCTCAATCACATCATCCATCTTGATATCATTGTAGCCATCGATCATCAATCCACCTTCACGGCCGTTAGTTACTTCTTTTACGTCGTCTTTGTAGTGTTTCAAGCTTGCAAGTTCGCCGTCATAGATAACGACACCATCACGGATAACACGGACTTTAGAGTCACGGGTAACCTTACCGTTGATAACCATGAATCCACCGATAGTTCCCACTTTAGATACCTTGAAGGTTTCACGGATAACTGCTTCACCGATAACTTTTTCTTCAAATTCTGGATCAAGCATCCCTTTCATAGCTTCTTCCATCTCTTCGATAACCTTGTAGATAATGCTGTGGAGACGGATTTCCACATCGTCAGCTTCTGCTTGTTGACGAGCTTGTGGTGTAGGGCGTACATTGAAACCAACGATAAAGGCATTTGAAGCTTCGGCAAGGGTCACGTCAGATTCATTGATAGCACCGACCGCTGAGTGAACGATGGTAACTTTGACACCTTCCACGTCGATCTTTTGAAGTGAGGCAGAAAGAGCTTCAACAGAACCTTGTACGTCGGCCTTAATGATGACGTTAACTGACTTGAGTTCACCAGCTTTAAGCGTATCAAAGAGGTTTTCAAGGCTGACACGTTGGGTAGCTTGACGTTGTTTCATAAGGGCACGTTTGGCACGTTCTTCACCTGCTGCACGCGCAGATTTTTCATCCTCGTAAACAGCAAAGTGGTCACCCGCCATTGGAGCTTCATTCAAACCTGTGATTGAGACTGGCGTTGATGGTCCAGCAACCTTAACACGACGACCAAGGTCATTAGTCATAGCACGGACACGACCGAAGGTATTTCCGACAACGATTGGGTCTTGGACATTCAAGGTACCTTGTTGAACAAGAAGGGTTGCGACTGCTCCTTTTCCTTTATCCAAGCGCGCTTCGATAACTGTACCGATCGCACGCACTGTTGGGTCTGCCTTGAGTTCTTGGATTTCAGCCACAAGAAGGACTGTTTCCAACAATTCTTCGATATTTTGATTGAATTTAGCTGAGATTTCAACAAATTCAGAATCTCCACCCCAAGCTGTTGACATAACACCATGCTCTGCCAATTCACCGATAACGCGTTCTGGGTTAGCACCTGGTTTATCAATCTTGTTAATGGCTACGATGATTGGAACGTTGGCCGCTTTTGAGTGGTTAATGGCTTCGATAGTCTGAGGCATAACCCCGTCATCTGCCGCTACGACCAAGATAGTAATATCGGTAACAGATGCACCACGCGCACGCATAGATGTAAAGGCCGCGTGTCCTGGTGTATCAAGGAAGGTAATCTTTTTGCCATTTTCCACGATTTGGTAGGCACCAATATGCTGAGTGATACCACCTGCTTCACCTGTCGCAACACGAGAGTTACGAAGGGTATCTAGGAGTGTTGTTTTACCGTGGTCAACGTGTCCCATGATAGTTACAACTGGTGGACGCTCAACCAATTCATCTTCATTGAGATAACCATCTTCGACAAAGAAACGTTCGATGTCGGCATTATCCACTTCAACCTTTTGTTTGGCTTCGATACCATAATCCACCATGAGGAGTTCAATTGTTTCCCCATCCAAAGATTGGTTTTGTGTGGCCATGACACCCATCATAAAGAGTTTTTTAACGATTTCAGCTGGTTCACGTTTGATACGTTTTGCGATTTCCGCAACAGTCATACCATCTGTATATTCAAATTCTGTTGGCAATTCATGGAATTTACGTTCTGTAATAGGTTTTGGAGCCTGATTACGGTTGTTCTTATTATTGCCTTTTTTGTTCTTTTTGTTGTTATTCCAGTTACTATTCTTTTGATTTCTCACTTGATTTTGACTACTTCGATTCTTTTGTTGTTTTCTAGGACCATCTTCTTCGTGATCATAATCATCACGTTCTTTGTCTGGTCGAGCTTGTTTTTTACGACGTGTATCCACTGGCGCTTCTTTAGCTACAGGAGCTGGTTCAACCACTGCTTGAACTTGTTGCGCTTGTTCAGCTAACTTAGCCACTTCTTCAAAGATTTCCTCTGGCTCCTTGCGTTTATTAGCTTGGGCCAAGGCTTCTTTGGCAGCCTGAGTCTGCTTGAAACGTTCCTCACTTGAACGGGCGTACTCTGCATTTTGCTCTGCTTTTAGGGCTGCTGCACGGGCTTTAAAGTCAACACGTGGAGCCGCTTGACGTGGACGTTTGTCCTCTTGTTGACGGCGCTCATTACCACGATTTTGCTGACCTTGCTGTTTCTTAGCTTGGTCATTAAAGCGACGATTGTCGCGGTTACCTTGACCTTGTTTTCCACCATTACGGCCATCGTTTTTCTGACGGTTGCCGTTTTGTTGTTGGTTACGGTTATTGCCCTTATTTTGCTTGCGTCGTTCTGCCTGCTCTTTGGCACGGGCTTCACGCTCAGCCTTGAAATTACGACTTTGCGGTTTAGCTGCTGCTTTTTCTGTTTTAGGAGCAACTGGCTCAGCTGCTTTTGCCTCTTCCTTGGCCACAGCTGATTTAGCTGGCTCAGATTTCTCGACTTTCTTTTCTGCACTTGCTTTTGGTACTGCAGGTTTTACTTCTGCTTTCGGAGCAGCTACAGGCTTAAAGCTGGCAGCGATTTTTGCAGCGACAGCTTCTTCCACACTTGATGAGTGGCTTTTCACATCCAAGCCCAACTCTTTTGCACGCGCTACAACTTCTTTACTTTCTTTTCCAAGTTCTTTTGCGATTTCGTACAATCTTTTCTTAGACAAATCATGTCCTCCTCTTCTATTCCATAAGAGACCTCATTTTCTTTGTAAATCCAGCATCTGTTACAGCCAAAACCTTTCTCGATTTTCCGACTGCTATGCTTAATTCCAGTGTTGAAAACACGGTTACAATTTCTACTTGATAATATTGACTTTTATCTTGAATCTTCTTGGCTAGATTGGGTCCAGCATCATGGGCTAGAAAGACCATCTTGGCCTTGCCATCTTGAATGGCCTTGACCACCAATTCTTCACCCGATATGATACGCCCTGCTCGCTGAGCAAGTCCCAAGAGATTACTTATCTTTTGCTTATTCAAGTCCTAACTCTCTTCTTTTCACTTTGTGATCCACATAAGCGATCAACTCATCATAAAAGCTTTCTTCTACTTCCATGTCAAAGCTACGGTTAAAGACCTTCTTCTTTTTAGCCTCTATGGCTTCTTTATTGTCTAGCTTGATATAAGCGCCGCGGCCGTTGGCCTTGCCTGTTGGATCGATAAAGACTTGTCCTTCCTTGTTCTTGACAATGCGGAGCAAATCACGCTTATCAATCACTTCGTTAGACACAACAGACTTGCGCAAAGGGATTTTTCTCGTTTTCATCTTTCCCTCCTCTAGCAGCTTTTATTCTTCTACAGTATCGTTTTCTGCTTCCAAATCTACCGAACCAGCTTCTTCCATGGCTTCAAATTCGCTAGCAGACTTGATATCGATACGGTAACCAGTCAAGTGAGCTGCCAAGCGAACGTTTTGTCCACGACGACCGATGGCAAGAGAAAGCTTGTTATCAGGAACAACCACCAAGGCACGTTTGCTGTCGTTTTCATCAAAGATAACTTGATCAACCTCAGCAGGGGCAATGGCATTGTAGATAAATTCAGCTGGATCTGCTACCCACTCGATAACGTCTATGTTTTCTTCGATTGGCACCATACGGTCGCTCTTGGCATCGTAACGTGCTGGGTGGAACTTGCTAGTAATCTTCTTGATATTCGCTCCGCCGCGTCCAACGATTGTACCGATAGCGTCTACGTTTGGATTATGGCTACGAACGGCAACCTTAGTACGGTCACCAGCTTCTCGAGCCACGCTCATGATTTCAACAGTTCCATCATAAACTTCTGGAATTTCTTGCTCCATCAAGCGTTTGATCATTTCTGGATGGCTACGGCTAACAAAGACGTTGACACCGCGAGGGTTGTCTTCAACCTTGTAGACATACACTTCGATACGATCATGAGAAGCAAAAACTTCACCAGGAATTTGGTCTTGTTTTGACAATTGGGCTTCGATGCTACCGAGATTGACATAGATAAAGCGGTTGTCAAAGCGTTCTACTGTACCAGACATGATTTCTTGCTCATGTTCTTTGTAAGTATTGTAAGTGATGGCACGTGTTTGCTTGCGCATTTTTTCCATGATAGTTTGTTTGGCAGATTGAGCTGCTACACGACCAAACTCAGCAGGTGCTTCTTCAAATTTGATCTTATCGCCGAGCTCATAGGCTGAATTAATGGCAAGAGCATCTTTCAAGCTGATTTCCAAACGGCTATCAAATACTTCATCAACAACTTCACGGACAGTATAAACGGTAAAGTCACCTGTTTTTTCGTTGAAGTCAATAGCTACGCTGTCTGATTGACCATAGCGTCTGCGATAAGCGGAACGAAGCGACTCTACTACTGCGTCGATGATATCTTCTTTTTTGATTCCCTTGTCTTCTTCCAAAATGCGGAAGGCCTCTAGCATTTCTTTACTCATGTTTTCTTCACTTTTGAATCTTCAAAAGCTATCCTTTCTTTTTCTATAATTTAACTGCTAAACGTGCTTTTGATACTAAACTGTATGGAATTTGGACGGTTTTCTTACGCGTTTTGTCCATATATTCCATAGTCAACTCGTCCTCTTCGAAGGCCAACAGGGTTCCTTCAAAGACCTTTTGCTTATCGATGGCTTGATAGAGCCCGACATGGATGTATTTCCCAACCGCTCCAGCAACAGCATCCTTGGTTTTTAAAGGACGTTCCAAGCCTGGACTGGTGATTTCTAGGAAATATTGTTCTGGGAAGGGATCTGGCTTGATGGTGTCTAGGACAGGACTGATAACTTCTGTCAAGTCTGCCGTGTCGTTCAAGGTAATTCCTTCAGGTTTATCTACAAAAATACTGAGAATCATGTCACTGCCAATCTTTCCATACTCGATATCCACGAGTTCGAAAGGTGCTTCTATGACAGGTTCTACAACTTCTCTGACTAATTCTACGATTGTTGCGATTGCGTCCACCTCCTCATAAGCAAGAGGCGAAGATATTTCCCCGCCTCACTTTTCATATTCTTGCTATTAGTATAGCACGTTTGCCAACTTATGTAAAGCAAAAGCACTTGTACAGCCTGATTTTAGGCTATTTCTTAAAATTCTGCCTCAACTCGGTAGATAACTTGCCCCTTGTTGGAGAATTTTTGCTCGTATTCTGTCATGACATTGCCTTCAAAATCACTGGCATGTAAATCAAGCCAGACACCATTGAGCTTCATGCCATACTGAGAAAAGCTCACTAGGCTGTACTCAAACAAGCCACGGTTATCCGTCTTGAAATGAATTTCTCCATTTTCAGGCAAGATACGTTTAAAGGTATCCAGGAAGGTCTTGTAGGTCAAACGACGCTTTTCATGGCGTTTTTTAGGCCACGGATCTGAAAAATTCAGATACAAGCGATCAATCTCACCGTCTTCAAAGTAGTCAGTCAAGTCAGAACCATCTACCCACAAGAGCTTGATGTTAGGCACTCCAACTTCAAGCACCTTGTCCAAAGCGTAGCTCAAAACAGACTTTTGAATATCAATCCCGATATAGTTGATGTCAGGATTTTGTTTGGCCATACCTGAAACAAAGGCACCCTTTCCACTTCCAACTTCCACATGAATGGGATTATCATTGCCAAACAAGTCCCGCCATTTCCCCTTTGCTTCTAAGGGATTGAGGACCACATACTGGGGATTTGCCTCTAGTAATTCTGTCGCCCCTTTACGATTTCTAACTCTCATCTTCTCTTTCCATACTTGTCTCGGAAGTGACGCAAGCCATGAATCTCCCGATTGACATTTTCTAAATCTTGGTTCATATAATACTTGGAAATCTGGCTCAAGTAAGACAATTGACCGTACCAATACAATTTATTTAATACCGTTTGATTGTACTTGTAACCGTAGTAGGTCAACCATTCCTTCCACTGATGTTCTGGAATATAATGGCAGAGCATATGGGCCACATCAAACATGCGATCGGTCAAGCGAACCGAATCCCAATCCACCAAATAAATCAAGCCACTGTCTGTCTCAATCCAATTACTATGTCGTACATCTCCATGGACAATGGTCGCATGGTCCTCTCTAAATCCTGGAATAGTCTGACGTAAATCAGCCATCACTTCACTGATAAAATGATTTTTACGCAAAGCATCTGGAGCCGTTTCTTGCCAAGACTGTAGTAAATCTACAGGTGTTTCCATGGCATATCCCAAACGACTCAACTGTGTCATCAACGGACGTGAGCGATGCAGACGGGTTAAGATATTGACGATTTGTTTACGATTCATATCATAGGGGGTCAATATTTTGCCTGTCAACCATTCTTGAGCACACATATCACGCCCATCTGCCAAACGGCGACTCCATAATAATTGTGGAGCAATTTGTTCTCTAGCTAGACCAGGTAGGATTGGAGAGGTGTTCATTTTTACAAAGATGCGCTTCCCATCAGGATAGCTACCCATATAAGCCTTGCCACTTTTCCCAGGTATGGGAGTCAGTGTTAGCTCATTATCACCCAAATCCATTTCTTTCCTCCGTATAAAGTTTCCTTACTATTCTACTAGTTTTTGGCCTATTCGTCAACCGCTCTAACCCGATTCTCAAAGAAAAGCCTCTCAATTGGCTCGGGCTATCATTATAGAAAGAAAAAGGCAAGCACCGTCTTCTGCTTACCTTTTCGTGATTTTTATAAATAATATAAGAGTGGCCAAGCATTGTAAAACATGTGAACTAGAGTAGAAACCCATAGGTTTTGGCTTTTTTTATAAGCAAAGCCCAGCAACAAACCACCAAGTAGATAATAGAAAAATGAAGGCACGTCATAAGGTTCATGCATGAAAGAAAAGAGAGAGGAAGTCAGTACAAGTCCTAGCCAAGAATTGTCAAAAAACGCACCCTGAAGAAGTCCTCTAAACAGGAGTTCCTCATGGATAGGTGCCAAAACCGTGACATTTACAATAAAGGAAAGCGAAAGTCCATTACTCGTTTTCTCAAGGTGTTGAGCCGAAGCACCAGAAGCAACTGAGAAAAAGGCATGATAGCCTATATTTACCAGCACCGTGAGAAGAAAGATTCCAATGAAGAGCAAGAGTTGCTTCTTACTTAAAACCCCGAAAGAAATCATATCAAACCATCTCGCATAGCCAATACTAAGGCAAAGCAAGAGACTCTTTACAACAATGAATGTGTACTGGTGTTGAAAATAATCTCCTTGATTGACGGAATATCCCGCCGCACCAACGATTGCAAATACTAAAAATCCCAAAAACAAGGCATGACACTTATTAAAAATGGCCATAAAACTATCCTCCTCAACAAACAAACTTCCCTACAAGTCATCCTTTAACTCTAGTCTTTCCAAAACAAACCATTTGAGTAACCAAAATCCGACCACATAACCACCCCCTAAGAAGATAGCCATTAAAGCTAGCATGGGATTCAGGAAATTAAAGACCACCGCAGACACAAAGGTTAGCACAAAAACATTAAAGGCAATGGTGTCAGAAGCCAAGACTAGAATATAGGGTGTCAACCAGTCTAAGGTTTTTGAATCTAGGAAAAATAAGTGTTTATACATGGTGATCTCCTCTATGGCTGAAAAGCAAGCCTTTTGGTTTTTTACCCCAAAACCCTATGTAGAAAAGTGAGCAAAAATGGTAAGTTTGCGATGATATTATTAACAATATGAATCGAATAAGAAGGATAGATACTCTTCGTATAACGTGTTAGACAGGCAAATAGACAGCCCACTGCCGTATAGACAAAAATATCTGCGAGACTTGGCAAGCTAGAAAAGTGGGGCAAGGCAAATAAGAATGACGGAAAGAGAAGATCCAGCCCCCACCTCGAATTCTTAAAGAAGGCATGTTGAAGCAATCCCCTACATACCAATTCTTCCATCAGAGGTCCTAGCACGATTAAGGTTAGGTAAACACCAAACTCCGCAAAATTTGTCTCACTATAGGCAATAAACAAATTCCACCCTTCATTGGTTCCCTGAACGTGTTTAGCTGTCAGATAGTTAAAGCAGATAAGCACAACAGCGGCTAACACCGTCAGAACAGAATAGCTCAACCACCTTTTTCTAGGGATACGAAAGAGATAAGCATGGCCCGACCTGACCAAAATCCAAACCATCAAGCCGATAAAGAGAAGGCTGATGATGTTTCGAATCCAGATAATATTTCCTACCCAAGACGAGAACTCCCAATAATTGCTCCAAAATTGGGTCGTCCAAGACAGTCCGAAAAACAAAAATAAATAAGAAAGAATTGCACTCGCTTTGAAAAAAATAGGATGTTTTTTCATAGCTTTCTCCATTACAATTAAATGATAGCTAATCATTTTCTAAAATTTGATAACTTTTGTGAAATGTTTTAGCAGAAACAACTCTATGATTGGTGATATCTATATAATCACCTGGATAACCAAGAACATACATCCCATAACCAGCAAATCCTCCTCCAACTGTTCCAACTAGACCAAACTTGATATTCGTTGCGAGAGAAGTGTTAAGACCTGCCATTAGAATGCGCACATGATTATCCAACCAAACCATATAATTTTTTTGAAAAGCTTCCTCTACCCAACTTGGTTTAGGAGTTGCTTGACCAATTTCCCAAACATCAACAATTTGATTCCCATATTTTGCCTTCATAGCTTCAATCCTTTTTAAATACCATTACATGAGTTGGGAGTTCCCCCTATACCATAAGGACCACATGGTTTTGAAAGATGTATAATAGGCCACTTACCATTTAATTGGTCCAAAGTTGGGTTGTCCAAAACAATCCAAAAAACAAAAATAAATAAGAAAGAATGGCACTCGTTTTGAAAAGAATAGGGTGTTTTTTCATATAACTCCTCCCTACTATGACCTACCCTTGCCAGGCTCTACTACTGCAAGATTAAGAAGACAGTTTGTTCTTTTTAAGACTAACCCGACTACTAGATAATAGATATACTAAAGCATTAAAGACAATGAAAATATGTCCATAGAATAAAATCAACCTCGCATCCAAACCAAGATAAAGTTTAATCATCAAAAAGATAAGCAAAAGAATTTGAAACCATATCGTTTTCCTAAAAATAAATTTAAAACGGTTTTGAATGTCTGCCTCCTTGATTTGGACCGCAAACCCTTTATTGGTAAGAAGAAAAACTCCTGCTTCAAACAAGCCACTGTAAAGAACAAGCCACCCAATCGATTCATTAGAGATTTGTAAGAATGTCCCTAAAAGAATATTCAAAATACTACTCAAGAAAATAACAAGAAATAATCTATATTTCATTTTAAATACCTCCATTCACTTATTTCACGGACAGTTTAATAGAGCCTTCTAATCAAAGATTCTGTCAGAAAAAGAAGGCAAGCTACTTTTTATAATACTTCAAGCCCCATATGAGCAGAAGCATGATAACCAAGCAGAGAATGGCACCGATATAAGCGATTAGTTGTTGATAGAATTCTCCTGCTGTGACACCTCTATACAAACAAATAATAGACATAAAACCTGTCAAGCCGATGAACATGAGTTGATTGGTTCTAGGACTAACCAAATCATCATCTTCAAACTTTCTTATCCTCATTTCTCTAGTGAGGTAAACAGTGACCAAAATAGAAGCCAAGTTAATAACCACTAAAAGAAATTGGAAAACCAAGGAAAAATTTAAAAACTGACGAGATAGAAATAAATAAGTAGAGACAAGCAAAGGCAACTGACCTAGGAACAATCTTGCAAGAAAGATGTTCCGTTTTTTAGCAAGAAAAGTTTTCATTTCTTTTCTCCTTTCTTTTTCATGATAGCAAAATAAATCATAGCTGCAATCACATAGGCTATGGTATAAAATAGATGATACCAAATACTCTCCCTAAGCGGATAAAGAAGGATAGACATGATCAGATATAGAACGAAAATAATCAGTATTTTTTTCTTCATAAAATTTCCTCCTAAATGTATGCTTTATCTTAGTTTAGCCACACCCTTTACACTGCCAGTATAGCACTCATTTTTACCTTGAATCACCCAAATCATAAATGGTCATCAAAACATCTTGAATTGTAAAAAAATTTAAAAAGCAAGCATGAAAACATACTTGCCCTAAGGGAATTTAACAACGTAAAGACCTAAAATCGAAAACGATTCACCCTTACTTCCGTCTGTTCTCATATATCCTCATGATCGCAACAAGGATACAGGCTGTCCCACCTGCCAAAACCAGGAGGGTAATGATAATGTTGAGAATTTCAGGCGTCCTCTCTATTCTGTTGACAAGACGGACTAAGGACAATACTGTCAATAAGAGTAAAGCTACTGACCCTGTCCGAATTAAAGAAGTCATTCGGTTCTCAACCGCATATAAGAATGATGGTAACATAACACAGGCTATAGCAATCACAAACAGGTTGCTCCCCGTTTCTTCTCCCTTGTTCACCACGGAAATCATGAGAAGATTCGATGCTATAATCAACGTAGAACAGATGATAAAAAAGGATTTCTTATTCATATAGGATACCTCATATACTATGGCATTTTAATTGATGACTGCAAGCAGTACTTCTTTCCACAAATCTTCTAATCATCAACCGACATCGAGTGAACTGTTAAAACCTGACGAAAGACTTGATTTTGACAGGTGGTATTCAGACTGGTATTAGGATGGTTTTCCACAATTTTCATGACGGTATAGAGACCAACTCCTCTCTCCTCCCCTTTAGAACTTGCTCCAAAGGAGAAAATCTCAGAAATGTCTATACCCTCTTCTTTAATGGAATTTTCGATGATAAAGGTCTCTTGTTCTCCATTTTTTAAAAAGGCGATTGAAACATGAGGTTGACTGGCCTCTGCACTGGCTTCAATAGCATTGTCACAAAGGATAGACACAATGGTTAGAAAATCAAGCAGGCTCATCCCCTCGACCTGAATCTCCTCAGGAACTTCGACATTAAAGATAATCTTCTTATCTCTAGCTTTTAGAAATTTCCCTGCTAGAAGACTTTTGAGGGCTTTATCACGAATATTTACCAATCGACCAAGGTCATATTTATTGTCCTGCAATTTCTCACTGGAATCCTTTAAGACCGAGTCGTAGACCTCTTTTATCTGCTCCATGTCCTCCTCTTCAATGCCCAGACGTAAGCTGGTTAAGAGGTTAGTGTAGTCATGGCGAAAGCTCCGGACTTCCTTGTAAAGTTCCTCTATATGCCGACTATAGCGTTCCATATCTCTGTAGCGCAAGGTCTGCTCTTGGTCCAATCTCTCATGGAGTTTGTCCTTCAAATAGGTATCCAGTTTCTTGATAATCCCCATAAAAAAGAGAAAGTAAAACACCAGAATCAGATGGCGAACAGTCTTTGATTGAATACCTTGTTCATATTCAAAGAAAGACAGACTTTGCATCACCAAATAGTAGGCTCCCATTATCCAGTTAATCTTAGTCAGGGACTTTTGAAAAGTTTTATCTAGAATCTCCCTTCTCAAGTTAGTGAAATCATAGTCCAACCATTTCAAAAAGACTAGGGAAATGAAGAAATTGAAAATTATTATACATAACCAAGCAAATGAGTAGTCATCATATACTTGCCCTTGTCCCAAAAATGGAAGCACAAAATAGGAAACACCTCTATGAAAGAGATTCACTAATATCATTGGAAAGAGACCATAAAAGAGAAGGAGTTTTTTAGGAAGTCCTCTTAACAATAAGAAAGATAAGCCTATGCCGTACAAGGGTTCCATAAAATAAAATAGGTAATTATATCCTACCATATATTCAATCATTAAAAAAACAAAGGCCAACAGTATCTTAAAAAGAAAAGCCTTAAAAATCCTCTCAAAAGTGATACCAATTCCATCCACCTTAAAGAAAATGACAATTTCTAGCCCATGAGTAACAAGTGTATACAACAATATCCAAGCAATATTCATAAACTCTCCTAGCTCAGTGTAAGTTATTAATAGCTTCAGACACTTCTCTGACCTTATAACGCGCAATCATACAGCTTCCGCCATTAGGAAAGAAAAGGAGTTTTTCTTTCTTATCCAAACGAACCACATTGGCAGGATTGATGAGAAAAGAACGATGACACTGCAAGAGACGAGGTTCCTGCTTGAAAACCTCCTCTAAACTCGCTGTAAATTCCAACCTGTCTGTCTTGGTATAGAGAATAACACGATGGGCTCTGGGCGACGTTTCGAGATAGTAAACTTCTTTAAAAGGATACTGGAATTGGGCAAATTTTGATTTAAAGTAAAAGCAATCTTCCGCCAGACTTTTACTATCTTGACTATTGGCATAGAGGAGGGCTGTCTCGATCCGAGATTCAAACTCCTCTGCCGACAAGGCCTTATCAATGTAGTCCAAAGCTGACACTTGATAGCGAAAGGACAGGGGCATAAACTCCGAGTGAGTCGTCACAAAGACAATCAGGGCATAAGGATCCCGATCCCGAATCTTTCTAGCCACTTCCAGACCCTTCATCTCCTCATTTCGAATCTCAATGTCCAAAAAGAATAGCTGATGAGCTCCCTTCTCATGCACCTCTGCCAGCAGTTGATCTGGCTTACCAAAGACCGCAAAAGAGCTGAGAGTGATATGATGTTCCTTCAAAAGTTTCTCAATCGTCGTTTCAATCCTAGTCTGTTGGGAAAAATCATCTTCTAAAACAAATATTCTCATCTTCTTACTCTCCTTGTTTCAATTTCTTCCTAAAAAGAGAATAGCAAAAATACTATGATACAAGCCCACCAAATCCTAAACAGGCCTTCAACGCTCCTGAAAGGTAGCTTGTTCCTCAAATAAGCATGATAATCTTACCACTATTTTATCATAAAATCTTAATAGTACCATTCAGGAAATTTCAAGGGCAATTAAAGATTTTTTGGTGAAAAAGGAGATAAAAGTGATAGACTGACAGTATCAAAATACAGTTGTTAGAACCAAGACTGGCACCCAAATTAAAGGAGGAATTTTCATGACAGATACAGACCCTATCAAAAGAGCTCAGACTTTGATTACTGACTTAAACAAAGCCTACCAAGCATGCAAACAGGCAAGCGCTGACGATGTCCGCTTTCAGGAGCAATTAAACTCTATTCTTGGTTTTCTAGCCAGGGCTGAGACTGTGGATAATCGAGTCTTGATTGAACTGGAAAAATTTTACCAGACTTCCAGTCTTCTCATGGGACTCAGCGCTCTTGATCCAGATGCCCCTACTCGCGCCGCTTGGCGGGCCTATGACCGCTTCCACTTTGACCAAGTCAAGACCAAGTTGAGTCTCTACGGACCAACCATTATCCTGTAGAAAATAAAAGAAGCTGAGACAAACTGAACTCAACTTCTTTTTTAATATCATATAAGCAATGTTAGTCCTGCATCTGACGTTTTACCTGATAAGGTAGGTACAAGACTTGTAAAACCAAACCTGTACCCAGCAAGGCTAGAAGGGGCAGTTTTTCTTGGAAGATAATCAACCCAACAACTAATTCCACAAGTAAAACAAAACTGGTCAATCCTCGGACTACAGCCTGTAAGCCTTTTTCTTTTTGCCCCTTGTCCAGCGGAAAGAGTTGAGTCAAATACTGGTAGTCAAAGGCGTGATAGAGAGCCAGCAACTGGAAGAGCAAGAGATAGTTAAAGAGAACCACCACTGCTGTCGCAATCCAAGCTTGCTCGATAAAAATCTGCGCCAGCAAAGAAAGCAAGAGCAGACGGAGACTGAGGGCAAAGAGGTCTCCATTTCGCAGATAAGAACGCAGATAGAGATTTTGCCAAATCTTCCCAGGCACCTTCTGAACAGCCTTTAGGATAAAGTCCAGATAGGCACGACGCTTGACGCTGTTTGAAATTCCCTTGACCTGCGTAAAGAGGGCAAAGAAACGAAGCAAGACTTGCTTGCGCTTGCTTTCTTGGGAAATGACATAGTCCCAATCCAGTCCAGTTTCCGTGAAAAATTTGCTGGCCTTTTGACGAAAGAGGAAATATTTTCCTACCCCCAATAAAAGCACATAGACCAGAAAAACTGGCAAGCCATAACCCATGGCTAAAAATAAAGGCGCAAATAACAGCAAGAAAAGGGTCTGCACAAAGAGCCAAAAGACTAGGGAAATGCCAGTTTGACGCTTGAGATGGAGTTTGATTTCCTCTTCTCCGACCAAGAGAAAGAGCTTGTCTGGAGCCTCCATATAGGTGGCAATTCCTCCCCAAAGCAACAGTAAAACAGACGTAATTCCTACAAACAAAAGGATAGGCCAATGATTTTCAGGAAAATCTTGCAAGAGTTGACTGTACTGGTAGGCTAGAAAGCCCAGCAAGACAAGCAGGAACAAGACAAAGTGGTCATTAAGCACATAGCGCAGATAACCAAGACACTCCTTACGAAAAGCCTGCTTTCTCTTTAAAAACAAGTTTTTCATAGCTCCTCCTCTTTGGTCAGAGCCAAGTAAATATCATTCAAACTAGCCTCAGGCATATCAAAGGCTTCGCGCAGTTGCAGGAGATTTCCCTTGGCACGCACCTCTCCCTTGTGAAGAATGATAAAGGCATCACACATCTTCTCCGCCGAATCCAGCACGTGGGTACTCATGAGAATAGACTTGCCTTTTTGCTTTTCCACTTCCAAAAGCTGAATCAAGTCTGCAATAGCCAGCGGATCCAGACCAAGGAAAGGCTCATCCACGATAAAAAGACTCGGATCCACCACAAAAGCACAGATAATCATGACCTTCTGCTTCATCCCTTTTGAAAAATGAACAGGAAACCAGTCTAATTTCTGGTCAAGACGAAACATTTTTAACAAAGGTTCTACTCGTTCAAAAGCTAATTTCTGCTCAATACCATAAGCCATGGCAACCGTTTCGATATGCTCTCTGAGGGTCAATTCCTCATACAAGCTAGGTGTCTCGGGAATGTAGCCAATTTGCTTGCGATAGTTCGTTACATCTTCTTGCAGGGTCAAGCCATTGATATTGATGGAACCACTATAAGGTGTCAACA
Organism: Streptococcus symci; assembly: GCF_006385165.1. GTDB lineage: Bacteria > Bacillota > Bacilli > Lactobacillales > Streptococcaceae > Streptococcus > Streptococcus symci. The sequence continues at coordinate 46,230 of NZ_VFJA01000004.1, forward strand.
GACCAATAATCTCATTGATTGTCGTTGATTTCCCAGCACCATTGAGACCAATCAAACCGACCAGCTGCCCACTTTCAACAGTAAAGGACACATCTTTCAAAACAGGAACATGAACATAGCCACCTGTCAGGTTTTTTATTTCTAACATATTTTCTCCAAATCTGGTATAATGTAGCTATATTATATCAAAATTCAATACAGTAGAGGTAGATTTTATGTCAGATTGCATTTTTTGTAAAATCATCGCAGGGGAAATTCCTGCTTCAAAAGTATATGAAGATGAGCAGGTTCTTGCCTTTCTTGATATCTCTCAAGTGACACCAGGACACACCTTGGTCGTGCCAAAGGAACACTATCGCAATCTTTTGGAAATGGACGCTACTAGCGCCAACCAACTCTTTGCCCAAGTGCCAAAAGTTGCTCAAAAAGTCATGAAAGCTACCAAGGCCGCTGGTATGAATATCATTGCCAACTGTGAAGAAATCGCAGGGCAAACCGTCTTCCATACCCACGTTCACCTCGTGCCTCGCTACAGTGCGGACGATGACCTCAAGATTGATTTTATCGCCCACGAACCAGACTTTGAAAAACTTGCTCAAGTCGCTGAAACCATCAAAAATGCCTAAGGAGTTGCCATGAAATTATCCAACCTACTGCTATTTGCAGGAGCTGCAGCCGGAAGTTATCTGGTCACAAAAAATCGTCAAACCATCACAGATGAAGTCTTGAATACCACTGACCGCGTTCAAGCTATCAAGGACGATGTGGATATTATCCAAAACAGCCTACAAATCATCGACCAACAAAAAGAACTCATCAAGGAATATCAAGAAGACCTGACTTACAAGTTTAAGGTCTTGGAAAAAGATATCCAGACTAGACTAGCTGTGATAAAAGAAACACAGGAAATCGAAGATAAGTAAAAGAGCCATGAACTTTCCTTAAATCTATTTTAGGTTGTCAGGGTCAAACAAAAAAGAGGAATGAAAATGAAACAGTTTTTTAAAATTCTGGCACAGATCATCCTAATCCCTTGTGGTTGCCTTAGCCTTCTTGCGGTCCTAGCATTTCTAGTACTGTTTTTTGCCTTCAGAGCCTCACCGATTGACATTCACAAGGGAAATAACACCCTCAAACAAATCTTTACCTCCCTTGACATGCCTCCTAAGAAAGTAAAATCAAATGGAAGATATAAATACGAGGGTGGGGGCTTAAATTTTTATGTTACTTTCTCAGATGAGGTCATCAATAGCCATCCCGTCTTAAAAGAAAGTCCAAATCTCACCAAAAACCAACTCGAAGTCTATGTCCTACAGACTGGAGATATCTCCTACTATAAAGTAGGGGATAACTTGTTCAATCATGGTTTATTGCAATTTTTAAAGAAGGAAAGTAGGAATTATTTACAAGAAATCGGAAAGAAACCAAATCCTGATTACTCAGTTCTATATTGGAAGGATCAGGAAAGTCTAAAAAAGGGAATTGCATTCTATGAAAAAGCCTTGACTTTAGTGGATATTCAGGATAACTCTGCAATCAACCATATTGATACCGTTACCATTAAGCCTGGTAAAGAAGCGGAAATCAAGCAACTCATCCAAGATATGGATGCAGCTGGCTTGCTCAAGCAAAGATCTGATAGAAAATCAGCCGATGAGTGATTGTTCCAATGCTAACATTACAAAGAATAAAGTAAAAAGAGCCCAACGGCTCTTTTTGTGTTATTCTCCTTCAAAGGCATCTTTAATATGGTCAAAGAAGCCCTTTTTCTTTGGATTGACTTTTAAATCACCTGCAGCTGCGAATTCTTTCAAGGCTGCTTTTTGGCGGTCATTCAAGCCTGTCGGTGTTACAACATTGACGGTAACGTATTGGTCACCAACTGCACCGCCACGAAGGCTCGGTGCTCCCTTGCCACGTAGACGGAATTTCTTACCAGTCTGAGTACCCTCTGGAATAACCAATTCAACATCACCGTGAACAGTTGGAATATCTACTGTATCACCAAGAGCTGCTTGGACAAAGTTGAGGTTCAGATTATAGAAAATAGTGGTTCCTTCACGTTCAAACTTATCGCTGGCTTCCACAGAAACCACTACATACAAGTCACCATAAGGTCCACCGTTAAATCCTGCTTCACCTTGACCAGCTAGGCGAATTTGTTGACCTGTTTCTACACCAGCAGGGATTTTCACATGTACGCTATGGGCTTGTTTTTCATGACCTGTTCCGTGACAGGTTGTACATGGATCTTTGATTTCTTTTCCGCGACCGTGACAGACATCACAGGTTACTTGACGACGCATCATACCAAGAGGAGTCTGCGTATCGACGTTAATGACACCAGCGCCATGACAGCGTCCACAAGTGACTGGGCTTGTTCCTGGCTTAGCACCAGAGCCATTACATGTACGACAGCTTGCTTCACGGTTGTATTTAACTTCTTTTTCAGCTCCAAAAATAGCTTCTTCAAAGGTCAAGTTAACACGATACTGGAGGTCATCCCCTTGGCGAGGAGCATTTGGATTACGTGAAGCACCGCCTCCGCCGAAGAAACTTGAGAAAATGTCCTCAAAACCACCGAAGCCTCCTGCCCCGTTGAAACCGCCAGCTCCACCACCGAAACCACCAAAGCCACCGTTGGCTCCAGCCGCACCATATTGGTCGTAGGCTGCACGTTTTTGGTCGTCACTCAAAGTCTCATAAGCTTCTTGAACTTCCTTGTACTTGTCCTCAGCACCAGGCTCCTTGTTGATATCTGGGTGGTATTTTTTCGAAAGCTTACGATAAGCCTTTTTGATCTCGTCTGCCGAAGCGTTTTTGGACACCCCCAGACGATCATAAAATTCAGTATTGTTCATACAAGATACCAAGACCGTAAAATTCGACTGAAAAATAGGAAATCTGACGCTGGAGCGATGCTCCTAGGCAGATTTATCTTTTTTCCGAGAATTTAGGTCGGGTTCAATTCCTTTCTTTTATATTGAGTAATAAATTTGGGAACCCGTGTTCAGTTACGAACACCCTTGTTCCTTTCTATAATTTTCATGTAAATCTTTAGAGGCTGTTTTCTATACTCTGCTTTACTTGATTAAACTCTTCATCTGATAAAGTAAATATCAAATCCTCTTTAGCATACTCGTTCTGTTCTTTAAAATAGTTGTCCGTATTCTCTGCCAACCCTAAACCGAAAATCACTTTTCTTGCAAACTCTTGATGTGCAAAACCGATAGCCGTAATGATTTGTTTATCTTGGACAAGAACTTTCGGTTGGAAATTCTCACGTGGAAGAAATTCAAAATAGTCAAAGAAGTTTTGCCAAATTCCACCTGTAAATTTCGTGTCGTTCAACAAGCCTGCTTTCGCCAATAAAATGGGCGCTGAAGAAATGGCTGCAATTAGGATATCTTGCTCATTAAGGCTTCTCAAAAACGAGATCAATTTCTCGTCTTGTAGAGCAGGACCTATATTTACCATTCCTGGCAAAATCACACAAGAATAATCTTCTATACGGATTTGATCCAATGTTTTCGTCGCTCGACAAGGCAAACCATCCTCAGAGACCACCATCGAATGCTCAGGAGCTACATAATCAATCGTGATATCAAAAGACAGAGCTAAAGTACTTGTTAAAGTGGTTATCTCATAAAGAGAAAAATTAGGATAAATGACACAAAGTACTTTTTTCATAAGCTACACCCTCTATTTTACCGAAAAACAGAGGCTGGGTTGCAACCTCTGGATTTCTTCCTATCATTATTAACATTTAAGCAAAGCACTGTAGAAGAACAATTACTTTAATGATTTGACATTCTTAACGAGTTAGGCTTAATTGAGTTTCGGCTAAAAACTTCGGAAAAAAGACAAGCCATCTTTTGTGCATCGCACAAGGCGATGGCTTCCTATTTTTCTTTCGTTTTCTTAACGCCTCAACATCTTATTTTTCCGTAAACTCTCCGTCTACGACGTCATCGCCTGCGTTTCCTGTTGCTTGTGCACCTTCTGCTCCTGCTTGAGCTTGTTGGGCTGCTGCAGCTTGTTCGTAGAGTTTAACAGCAAGTCCTTGAGCTTTTTCATTCAATGCTTCAAGTTTTGCTTTCATTTCGTCCAAGTTGTTGTCTTCTTGAGCTTTCTTAAGATCATCAAGGGCAGCTTGGGCAGCGTCACGTTCTGCGTCAAAACCTTTTCCTTCAGTTTCCTTGATTGTCTTTTCAGTCGCAAAGATTGCTTGGTCTACTTCGTTACGAAGGTCAACTTCTTCTTTACGTTTCTTATCTGCTTCAGCATTAGCTTCTGCATCTTTCATCATACGGTCAATTTCTTCATCAGTCAAACCTGAGTTAGATTGGATCACAATAGTTTGTTCTTTTTGAGTTCCAAGGTCTTTGGCCTTAACAGATACGATACCGTTCTTGTCAATGTCAAATGTGACTTCGATTTGAGGAATTCCACGAGGTGCAGCTGGGATATCTGTCAATTGGAAACGTCCAAGAGTCTTGTTATCTGCTGCCATTGGGCGTTCACCTTGAAGAACATGGATATCAACGGCTGGTTGGTTGTCTGCCGCAGTTGAGAAGACTTGTGATTTAGATGTTGGGATTGTTGTGTTGCGGTCGATGAGTTTTGTGAAGACACCACCCATTGTTTCGATACCAAGTGACAATGGTGTTACGTCAAGAAGGACAACGTCTTTGACATCACCAGTAATCACACCACCTTGGATGGCAGCACCCATAGCAACTACTTCGTCAGGGTTTACTGATTTGTTTGGTTCTTTACCAGTTTCAGCTTTAACAGCTTCGACAACGGCTGGGATACGAGTTGAACCACCAACAAGGATAACTTCGTCGATTTCTGACAAGCTCAAACCTGCATCTGAAAGGGCTTGACGAACTGGAACTTTTGTACGTTCTACAAGGTCACGAGTCAAATCGTCAAATTTCGCACGAGTCAAGGTCATTTCCAAGTGAAGAGGTCCAGCCTCACCTGCAGTGATAAATGGCAAGCTGATTTGAGTTGAAGTTACACCAGAAAGGTCTTTCTTCGCTTTTTCAGCTGCATCTTTCAAACGTTGCATTGCCATCTTGTCAGTAGACAAGTCAATACCATTTTCTTTCTTGAATTCTGCTACCAAGTGGTCAATGATTTTTTGGTCAAAGTCGTCACCACCAAGTTTGTTGTCCCCTGCAGTTGACAATACGTCGAAGACACCGTCACCCAATTCAAGGATAGATACGTCGAATGTACCACCACCAAGGTCGAATACCAAGATTTTTTCTTCTTTATCAGTCTTGTCCAAACCGTAAGCAAGAGCGGCTGCAGTTGGCTCGTTGACAATACGTTCTACCTCAAGACCAGCGATTTTACCAGCGTCTTTTGTTGCTTGACGTTGAGCGTCGTTGAAGTAAGCAGGAACTGTGATAACTGCTTTAGTTACTTTTTCACCAAGATAGTCTTCAGCGTAGCCTTTCAAGTATTGAAGGATCATAGCTGAGATTTCTTGTGGAGTGTATTCTTTTCCATTAGCAGAAACTTTTTCAGAAGTTCCCATTTTAGATTTGATAGAGATGACTGTATCTGGGTTTGTAACTGCTTGACGTTTTGCAGCATCACCAACGATGATTTCGCCGTTTTTAAATGATACTACAGATGGAGTTGTGCGGTTTCCTTCTGGGTTTGCGATGATTTTGCTTTCAGTTCCTTCAAGAACTGCAACTGCTGAGTTTGTTGTACCTAAGTCAATACCGATAATTTTAGACATGTGTTTTTCTCCTTGTTAGTTAATTTTCTATTTTTGATATTTCCCTTAAGTGGTGGGGACGTGAGCAACTCCCTACGGGATTTCATCACTTATTTTTGAGCCTATTGTCTCAAAAATCCCCTGTTTCAGTAGCCAAAGCTACTGAAACTTTCACCACGGCGGGAAATATCTTCCTTGCAAGCCTCCGGCTTGCCTCTTATCTTTCTTCATAGTTTATTGTCGTTTCGGACAAGTTTTCTATTATGTATGTTACAACCGTCAGAATCGCCTAACCGAACACGCCCTAAGCTCTGGGTAAAAAAGATAGATTTCCTTGTGTTCATCGAACACTTCGTCAATCTCCTATTTTTACTGTGAGCTTTTTACGGGCTTTGTATCTTAATTGTACACCACTACCATTGCTGGGCGTAGGATGCGGTCATGGAGTTTATATCCTTTTTGGAAAACTTGGGCGATGGTATCTGCTGGGTGTTCATCGTCTGCTGGGAGAGTTTGGATGGCCATATGGTAGTTATGGTCAAATTCACCGTCAGCTGCGATTTCTTCGATTCCTTCTTCTTTCAAAGCATGAATCAAGCTTTCTTGCACCATTTCCAAGCCCTTCTTCACATCATCTGTCAAACCTTCAACTGCAAGTGCACGCTCAAGGTTATCCAAAGAAGGAAGAATCGCTTTTGCCAAGTCCTGGCTACGATAACGTTGCAAGTTTTGACGCTCTTCATTGGCACGGCGTTGGATATTTTGCATTTCCGCATGAGCGCGAAGGTATTTGTTTTCGAACTCATCTGCACGTTCATTTGCCAAGTCCAACTCAGACTTTTCAGGAGTTGTTTCTTCAGCTGTTTCCACAACTTCCTCTTCTTGGACTTCTTCTACTTCTTCATTTTTTATATCTTGGGCCATTTTCGCCTCCTTTAATGATTTCAATCTTAATGTACTTCGTAATGATTACTGCTGAGGTAGCGGTAAAAATCTGTCAACTTCATAGTCAAAACACGGTTGACTACGTTGACTTGGTTGATTAGCTGTTGGTAATCCAGATTAACTGGACCGATAATCGCTAGAATTCCAACCCCCCGATAAGGAATGAGGAACTTACTACTAATCACCGCTAGGTCAGCTAGACAGGACTCTTGACTGTCCGCAACACGGATATTTTGCATTTGATCCTCACGCAACCCCTCACGAATCTCCAGAGCCACCTTTTGCGGTTGATCAAAGAACTGATAGGCTGCCAGATTGGCAAAATTCAAGAGATTGACCTTGCCCGCCACCACAATGTTTTCGTTGAACATTTCCTTAAAGATATGTTCAAAGAGATCGATAACATTGTCCGTCGTTGTAAAGTAACGCTGGATAATCTGCGGAATCTCCGTCCGAATCTTGTAGTGAATATCTAGAACGGTGTGGCCGAGGAAACGTTCCTGAATGATGCTCTTCAGTTTCAGCAAATCCTCCTGCAAAAAGTTCCTTGGAATCAGAAACTGACTAGTCACCGTTCGAGACTCGTCTAGGGTAAATACTGCCAAGGCTGTATGTTGACCCAAAACAACGATATCAAAGGCTGTCAAACGTTGCCTGCTCGGCTCAACATCCAGTGCCACTACTGTACAGCCACTCAAGTCTGTCAGTAGATTAGCAGCCTCTTGCAGAATATCCTCTAGCTTGAAGAATTCTTGATCAAAGGCTTTAACAATCTCATAAACCTCATTTTCAGCCAGTCGGTCAAAATCCAGTGAGTGTTTCACATAGTACTGAAAGCCAGCAACACTTGGCATCCGACCACTTGAAGTATGAGCCTTCTCAAGCAAACCTTGCTTTTCTAGAGCTGCCATATCATTACGAATGGTTGCGCTGCTAGAGTTAATAGACTCTTGCAAGGCTTTGGATCCGACAGGTTCGTGCGTTTTGGTAAAGATGTCAATAATCAGATTTAAAATATCCTGCTGACGCTCTGTAACCACCTCATCACTCCTCTCTGTCTGATCGATTAGCACTCGATACACTCAAGTGCTAACTTATGATTCTATTATACACCCTTAAAAGAGAATGTCAAGATAAAAACTCAAAAAATTAGCACTCTTTTATCAAGAGTGCTAAAAATCAGTCTAAAGACCTAGAACCTTACTGTTTATCTACTCGATATTTCCTTTTTAGTCTGAAATAACCATAGATTAGATAAGAAATCATGAAAGCATATAAAAGAAAAATAATAAAGAAAGACATAGAAAGTTCTTCTTTAAATAAACTCATACAAACAACCAAACCACCTAAGAAAGTAGCTGCACATGAACGAAGTCTAGATCGCATAACTTCCCATCTGAGCCCCTTACTCATATAAACTTGATCCTCTGGAAGTAAATCAGAAGACGATTTACGAAGAATCGAACAAAAACCTGTTTCTATCAATTCCCAACCTCTATTTCTAAAATCTTGCAGTTCTTGCTTATACTTTTTAAGAAATCTAGAATCATAGATACGGTAGATGATATCGTCTGGTTGACATTGGTCAAAATAGAACAAACCAAAACGACTCGTTCTATACCTCCAACCTTTTAAGTGCATCTCATGTAAATATTCTTCCTTCTTGTCCAAATCAAGAATAGTGAAAATCCGAAATTGCTTTTTATTTATCATGACTTCCCCTCCAATTTTGAGCATACCTACCCTATCATAAATCTGATAATTCCTTCTTTTTATGCCATAACTTCCAGCTAATATAGACAACCATTAACAAAAGGATTAAAGATAAGAAAATATCTAGCCCAACCGCAAGTAAACTCCATAGACCATACGCATTACTTCTATTGAGCAATTTAAGTAAGAATGGTATATGTATGGCTAGCAAAAGCAAAACAGGCACTAATCGCAGTCTTAAAATGCGATTAACCATAGCTAACTTCCCAGCAGCGTCATTATAGATTTCAAATTCTGCATTCGATTCAATTTTAGAACGCACTTTTCTAAAATAGGAAAAACTATTAAAGTCTGTAATATACTCCCAGCCACAGTCTTTAAACAGTTGTAAATAGGAGACTCTCTCTGATTTTTCCATTGGGTAAAAATCCAACCGATAAGACACCTGCTCAGGGTGACACTTTTCAAAGGTATACTTAACTGCAAACAATAAGATAGAATAGCTTACTTTCCTAAGCTTCCAGCCCTTAGCATGCATTTCTCTAAAGTATAGAGCCTCCCTCTCATAATCCGCAATTGTAAAAATTCGATAAACAATTTTCTTTTCCATCATACTTCCTCCCGACTGTTTCTATAGAGCCGTTCAATACGCTTCAATTCAATATCTAAGACTTTGCGTCCCAAGTCTGTAATCTGATAGATTTTCCGTTTTTCCTCTTCGCGGACAAAGGAAATCAAACCATCCTTTTCCATCTTTGACAAGGTTCCATACATAGTTCCAGGACTAATCGAAACTTGCAAATCTGTCATCTCCTTGACCTTTTGCGTAATACTGTACCCATGACCTTCCTTTTGCAGACAGAACAAGATATAAAAACCCGTTTCCGTCATCGGAAGATAAACTCGACGAATCTTATCCGTTAATTCCATTTATAGCCACCTCCTATCCAGTTCGATATATCGCACTTCGTTATATAAAATATATCACACCTCGATATAAAACACAAGAAAAAAGATCACCCACAGGCAATCTTTCTTCTATATTAGTATTAGTAAAGGTCTAAATAGTTATCAATTTCCCATTGTGAAACAAAGGTTGCATAGCTTGCCCATTCGATTCGTTTGGCTTCAAGGAAACTAGTGTAGATATGCTCACCAAGAGCTGCTCTGACAACTTCATCTTCTGTCAAAGCTTTCAAAGCGTTGTGAAGAGTTGATGGAAGGTCTGTAATACCAGCTTCCTTACGCTCTTCTGCTGTCATGATGTAGATATTTTCTTCGATAGGAGCTGGTGCTTCGATTTTATTTTCAATACCATGCAAACCAACTTCCAAAAGAACAGCCATAGCGATGTAAGGGTTCGCCATTGGATCGACTGAACGCAACTCAAGACGAGTTCCCATACCGCGTGAAGCAGGCACGCGCACAAGTGGCGAACGGTTACGACCAGCCCAAGCAATGTAAACCGGCGCTTCATAACATGGAACCAAACGTTTATATGAGTTAACTGTTGGGTTCATGATAGCAGTATAGTTGTAAGCATGCTTGATCAAACCGCCAAGGAAATGGTAGGCAGTTTCTGACAACTGCATTCCTTTTGGATCATTTGGATCAAAGAAGGCATTGTTTCCTTCTGCATCAAACAAGGACATATTACAGTGCATACCTGATCCAGCAATACCAAATTTTGGTTTTGCCATAAAGGTTGCGTAAAGACCATGTTTGCGAGCAATGGTTTTAACAACAAGTTTAAAGATTTGAATCTTATCACAAGCACGGAGAACTTCATCGTACTTAAAGTCAATCTCATGCTGTCCAACCGCAACCTCGTGGTGACTCGCTTCTACTTCAAATCCCATTTTGGTTAAGACATTGACAATCTCACGACGTGTGTTGTCCGCAAGATCCGTAGGTGCCAAATCAAAATAGCCACCCTTATCATTTACTTCAAGTGTTGGGTCCCCATTTTCATCCAACTTAAATAGGAAGAATTCTGGCTCTGGTCCAAGGTTGAAGGATTTGAATCCCACTTCTTCCATGTGACGAAGAGCACGTTTCAAATTGCCACGAGGGTCGCCTGCAAATGGCTCACCTTCTGTTGTATAGACATCACAGATCAAACCTGCAACACTTCCATTTTCATCTCCCCACGGGAAGACTGTCCATGTATCCAAGTCTGGGTACAAGTACATATCCGACTCATTGATACGTACAAAACCTTCGATAGAAGATCCATCAAACATAGCCTTGTTCGACAAGACTTTATCTAATTGTTCATCTGTAGCAGGAATTTCGACGTTTTTCATGGTTCCCAAAATATCTGAGAACATGAGACGGATAAAGGTAACATTTTTTTCCTTGACTTCACGACGAATATCTGCAGCTGTGATTGGCATGAGTTTTCTCCTTAATTATGAGTACTTGCGGTTGCTTAACCGCGACCAAAAGGTGACCGTACTGAAGCAAAGCGACCCTGTTGAAGGAGTTCATTGTGAAGTGCACGACGCACCTCAGTCTGACTCACCGCTTTCTTGGACTTCGCTTCACGTTCAGCATATTTTTTCTTAATGGCAGCGATATTATACCCTTCAGAGATATAATCTTTGATTTCAAGCAGACGATCCATGTCATTCAAGGAATACATGCGACGGTTCCCTTCGTTTCGATCAGGCTTAATCAACTCTTGATCTTCATAATAACGAATCTGACGCGCCGATAGATCGGTCAACTTCATAACACTGCCGATAGGAAAAACAGCCATATTTCGGCGAAATTCTTTTTCCTTCATTTACAATTTCCTTCTTTCTGTCTATTATAGTCTAAAAAAAGACAAACGTCAATTGATAATGTTATAAAATGTAACATTATTTTTCTTTTTTCTCTAAAAAGAGACGAATGCGATCAATATCGTAATTTACGAGAATTGCGACAAAAACTCCCATGAAAGTTTCTGATACACGCGCAAACACGTACAAAATTGTTTCACCACTCGGAATCGATAGGGTAATAATTAACATAGCTGCTACACCACCAATAACCCCTGCTTTGTTATTCATGGCTACATTTGTCATAATGGTTAACATGGTGCAGATTGGAACAACTACCAAGGTCACCCAAAAAGCTTCGTGGAAAAAGGTATTTAATAAGAAGAAGACTAGGGCATAGAGGCCACCGATACTATTTCCTAGAATACGCGAAGTACCAAAATGGACACTCTTATCAAAACTCTCCCTCAGGCTAAAAACGGCTGTCAAAGCACCGATTTGAAGACCTTTCCAGCCAAAAAAGCCAAAAATCAAGAGAACTAGAAAAACAGCAATACCTGTTTTAAAGGTTCGCATACCAAGTTTGAACTGGGATTTATCGAATTTATATTTTTTAAAATAATTCATAATCTCAACTTTCTATTTCCATTTTATCATAAATCGGTGATTTTTATGAGTAATAGTTGAGAGGAAGCGTTTTTATTTTAAGCAAAAGAAAAGAGGAACTTTCATCCCTCTCTTCTTTTCTTTGATTCATTTATAAAATCTTATTTTTCTGTCAAGGCTGCAAGTCCTGGAAGAACTTTATACTCAATGAAAATCAAAGAGCAAACTAGGAAACTAGCCGCAGGCTGTACTTGAGTACGGCAAGGCGACGTTGACGTGGTTTGAATTTGATTTTCGAAGAGTATTACCTTCAAGAAGCTCCATTGATGCCCCACCACCGCGTCACAAATACCTACACTAACACAAAAAGGTGACATAGCCACCTTTTTGTTAACGTTTCAGTTTTGTTCCTTTTTCTACAAAATCAGGATTTTGTAGAGACTAACGGGCTGAAATTATTTTTCTGTAAGTGCAGCCAAACCTGGCAATACTTTACCTTCGAGAAGTTCCATTGAAGCACCTCCGCCCGTACTAATCCATGAGAATTTGTCTGCACGGCCAAGGTTGATTGCTGCGGCAGCTGAGTCACCACCACCGATGATTGATTTAACGCCTGGTTGTTTCACGATAGCGTCCATCACACCGATTGTACCAGCTTGGAAGTCAGGGTTCTCAAATACACCCATAGGTCCGTTCCATACAACTGTTTTGGCACCAGTCAAAGCTTCGTCAAATTTAGCGATAGATTTTGGACCGATGTCAAGACCAAGGAAGCCTTCAGAAACTGCTTCACCTTCAGTATCACGCACTTCAGTGTAACCAGCAAATGCGTTAGCTTCTTTAGAGTCAACTGGCAAAATCAATTTACCGTTTGCTTTTTCAAGAAGAGCTTTCGCAACATCCAATTTGTCTTCTTCTACAAGTGAGTTACCGATTTCGATACCTTGTGCTTTGTAGAATGTGTAAGTCATACCACCACCGATAAGAACTTTATCAGCTTTTTCAAGCAAGTTTTCGATGACACCGATCTTGTCTGAAACTTTTGAACCACCAAGGATAGCCACGAATGGACGTTCTGGAGCTTCAACTGCTTCTTGGATGTAGGCAATTTCGTTTTCAAGAAGGAAACCAGCAACTGCTTTTTCAACGTTTGCTGAGATACCAACGTTAGATGCATGTGCACGGTGAGCTGTACCGAATGCATCGTTTACGAAGATACCATCTCCAAGTGATGCCCAGTATTTACCAAGTTCAGGATCGTTTTTAGATTCTTTCTTGCCGTCAACATCTTCGTAACGAGTGTTTTCAACCAAGAGAACTTGTCCATCTTCAAGAGCGTTGATAGCTGCTTCCAATTCAGCACCACGAGTGACACCTGGAAGGAAAGCAACGTCTTGACCCAATTTAGCTGCCAAGTCAGCAGCTACAGGAGCAAGTGATTTACCAGCTTTGTCTGCTTCTTCTTTTACACGGCCAAGGTGAGAGAAGAGGATAGCACGTCCACCTTGTTCAAGGATGTACTTGATAGTTGGAAGAGCTGCAGTGATACGGTTGTCGTTGGTAATCACGCCATCTTTTACAGGTACGTTGAAGTCAACACGAACGAGAACTTTTTTCCCTTTCAATTCAACGTCTTTAACAGTCAATTTTGCCATTAGATATGACTCCTTCTTTTTTTATACGTGTTAATTATATCACAAAATCAGCAAAAGAGATAGAAAAACCCTAAACTTTTCCAGTTCTTTCTTGCAACGAAAACTAGCATTTCTGAAAATCAAAACTAGAAAAACCTTTCCAAATCACTAAGTAATACAAGAAAAACTAGTTAATCCATCTCATTCTTCCACTGATTTTTACTAGTTAAAACGAGGTTTGACTAATCTGCAGTCAAACCTTGTTTTTAGTTGTTATGAGGAAATGCAAGAATCCTAAATCGATTCGTTTTCTCTCTTCTTTCCAGCAAGTAGGCCATAGCCACTTATCACTCCGAGGAGTCCTATTGCTACTAGACTAGCATCTCTTGTTACTCCAGTATTTGGAAGTTCTTTACCTACTTTTTCATTTGTCGGTGTTGCTAAAAGATCTTGACCTGTTTTTTGAGAGTCTTGCTCTACTTTCGTTCCAACTTCAACAATTTCCGGAAGAGCTTCCTTGAGAACTTCTGTTGTACGAAGGGTGCGATTGCCTCGGGCATCTACTTCTACAAAGCGACGAATTTGTCCTTCTTCTCCAGCTTGCACAATACGACGTTGACCTTTGAGAAGCTCTGAGTTTGGACGTTCTTGACGTTCAAAGGATACTGCAATTTCTTCAACTTCTAATTTCGGAGTTTCTAGAACTAAATCTTTAACTCCTTCTGCTGGTTGATTGCTTGATAGAACTTTTGTACCCACTTCGGTAATTTCCGGAAGAGCTTCCTTGAGAACTTCTGTTGTACGAAGGGTACGATTGCCTTGGCTATCTACTTCAATCAAACGACGAACTTGTCCTTTCACACCTGATTGAACCAGCTGGTGTTGTCCTTTAAGAAGGCTTGCACTTGGGCGTTCTTGACGTTCGAAAGCCACTGTATCCTCTTCAACTTCTAGTTTCGGAATTTCTAGAATTAAATCTTTTACTCCTTCTGCTGGTTGATTACTTGAAAAGACTTTGGTTCCAACTTCTACGATTTCAGGGGTTGCTTCTTTCAAAACTTCTGTAGCGTGAAGCGTACGATTGCCTTGACTATCTACTTCTACTAGACGACGAATCTGCCCTTCTTCTCCTTTTTGGACAAGTTGACGTTGACCTTTAAGAAGGTTCGCATTTGGTCGCTCTTGACGCTCATAGGCTGTTGTTTCAGTTTCAACAACTAGTTCAGGGAGGACCTCAACTGTTGGGACTGCTTCACTTGGATCCATGCTACCAACATGATGACTTTCTTCTGCAGGAGCTAGTTTCTTATTCAGCTTTTCTTTCATGTCCGCAAAAGCTTGTGGAGTTGGCGTTTGTGAAGACAACAAAGCTTCTACTTGGGCAATCAACTCAGCTTGAGAATCTTTTTCACGGACGGATTCGAGCAAGCCTTCCAATTCTTCCCTAGCAGTTTGATAACGTTGATTTCCATCCAAGTCCGCTCCAGCTTGTTTCAATTCATTCAAGGCTTTGTTGACTTCTTCTTGGCTAGCATTGTGGTTTTCTGCTACAGCTTTCGCTGCATTGAGTTTCTCTACTAGTACAGCTTGTTTGTCCTCACTTGAGAAGGTATAGGCAAGGGTTGACTGACGGCCTTGGGCAGCAGTGATTTCTTGTTTAAGGTATTCATCATTAACTGCAGCCTTTGGAGAAACCAAAACATCAAACTCAGCTGTGTGCCCCTTGTAATGCAGGGTCAAGGTCTGGCGTCCAGTCTTCTGAGCATCGTAGCCCGTGATTTCAACACCTTCATCAGTAAAGCTGTGAGTCTCTTCTGTCTCGTCATCATAGAGAACACCAAAGCGACCTTCAGAGAGATCCAGTTGATCTCCTACTAGATAGTCTGTTTTTGGTTTCTTAGTAATATACAAACCCGCTACTTCTTTTGGTTTTCCTTCATCCTGTCCTGTCACTTGGACTTTCAGATCACCTGACACTGGTAAACCAAGGTATTGAAGTGTTAGGTTTTGTTCCCCTTTTTGATGAGCGTCGTATCCAGATACCGTCACACCTGAGTGAGTAAGGTTAATCAGCTCGTCGGCTTGTCCCCCTTCGTATTGAACACGGAGTGTTCCGCCTCTGAAGTCCAGTTTTTCTCCTTCTTTATAAACTGTCTTTTTAGGTCCTTTTTCAAGGCTAACTGCAGCAATTTTTCTCTCATCCTGTGGAATCGCTACAGCCAAGGTGTTACTGATTTCTTTGCCAGGTAGTTGGGTACGATAGTATAGGAGAGTTGGTTGCTTATCAAAGCCCAATGGAGCTGTTGCCAAGTCACCTCCAGTTTCAGTCTTCAAGGTTGCAATTGGTGTTTGTGAATCAGCCTTGTCGTAAACGGTGATGGTTGCGCCTGCCGGAACATCAGAGAAGCCTAGTTGAACTTGGTGGTTTCCAAGTGAACGAGCAGCTACCTTAGCCATTGGAATATTTTGACTTTCTGTGTCCAAGGCTTCGTACATCTTCCAGTTGTAGATACGAATGGCCTTCCAAGGTGTTCCGTTATCAGATGTAATGACATGCAAACGCCAGTCTTGGGCAGTAATTGGTTTGTCAAGAGTGATATCTGTAACGTGCGCTTTATTACCACGGACTTCCTTAGCTAGTTTCCACTCGCCATCTGTATCCTTGTAGTAAAGATCAAAATCCTTGGTGTTCATCAGACCATCGTTAACAGACTCACCACCAGCTCCCGCATGATCCATCACCCATCTGACAACACGACGTGGTTGGGTCAAACGAATATCGACACTACCGCTCAATTGTCCTGAAGACCACTTGTCTGAAAGACTGGTAATGGTACCGTTCAACATACCTTCAATACCTTCTCCACCTTCGGTATTCGGGAAAGTGCTACCGATAACCGTTGCCCCTGGAACAATATTTTCAGCCAAAGGTCTTGGGAGAGTCGTATCCTGAACAGTCATGCTCCAGTTAAAGGATGTCGTCGCAGCTTCTGAACGAAGGCCATTTTTACCAACTGCAACGACTTTCAATTCTTGCGTCGTACCAGTCGCATTAGCAGAACGGCTAACTTTTGGCAAGTAGATGGTTAAAGCAGATGAACCTGTCAACAAACGCCAGTTATCCCCATCTTTTTCGTAGACTTCATAGAAATCCGCATCTTGATTACCCGCAAACTGGACCACTGCTTCCGCTTCTTGGGCATTTTTAAGAGATTGTTTCACCACAGAAAGGCCCGTAGGTGCTTGTGGTGCTTGGTGATTGTCTGAAATTGTTAATTGACCTAGGTTAAACTGATAATCTTTTACAGCTCCTTCATGCTCGAAGAAGAGTTTGACTGCATAGATGGTTTTACCTGCTAGTGAGCTGAGATCAAATTCTTCATTTGTCCAGTTGTCAGAAAGGGTTAGCTCTTTCCATGCATCTGCATCATCGAATTTGTAGTCTGGAGTTGTAGAGAAGGCCATATAAACTTTCGAGCCTTTTCCTCCCTTGTGGGCAACACGAAGTTTGGTTTTCTCAGTTACTTCTAACTTAGTAGAATACAAATTAACATCCTGGTCCGTCTTACCAGCTACATCACCTGAGAATTTAAGGGAATTTCCGCCATTGTAGGCATCTGTAAAGTCATATTCTGCACGAAGTTTTTCCCCTGTTGAAGTCTGCCACCAGCGCCATGTTGGCAAGATACCTGAAACCGAACGGTAGTTCCACTCAGAATCCTTAGAAACCTTTCCGTCTACAAACCACTTTCTACCATGGCCTGTATTAAAGGAGGTAGTGAAGGTCCGGCCTACTGCTGGTGTGCGGTCTGCAACTAAATTAGCAATCCCATACCACTCTTTGTCCGCTGGTTTTTGAGCTGTCGGATCTCCTTGGTAACCTGTGAAGAAGATATCTTCGTTTTTATGGTAATCTTCACCTGTTTTTCCTAGACTGGTAATTGTATCTGGTGCAAAGAGTCCAAGTGACAAACGTAACTTGCCTTTTTCATCTAAGAGGGCATCCCATTTAACTTTTGTCTTATAAGAACCACCTTGTTGCAATTCCAATCCTGCAAAGATATCATATTGGCTACGTTCCAGCCATTTTGCCATTTCTACAGAGTGGTCATTCTTTTCCTTATTCCAGTTGAAATTGGCAAAGAATTGATCCGCAGGGACCTTGTCACCTTCTTTTTGCATGAACTGGTAGTTGTAATCACCTAGACCATCTTCGTGGTAACGACCATATTTATAGGTCATGGCATCGTACCAAGCATACTTGATTGGATGGTTGACTTTTGCCGCATATTCTTTTGTATAGAGCATGAATTGACGCATTTTTTCACCAAGTGGTTCAACCAAATCTCCAGTTGTTTCTTGGTTAATGAAATAGCCATCATAACCATAATACTTGGCCATGTCTACCAATTTACGGGCGATTGGGAAGCTACCATCTGGGTCTTGCTTCAAAGCTTCAGCGAATTTTTCTTGGTCTGCAATACTATTAGACCAGTTGAAGAAGAGTGTACCATATACAGGAACCCCGTTACGGTGACCTGCATCAATAACGTCAGGAGTTGGAACGAGACCTTCCCAGAAGACCATTGAATCCAAGTATTGCCAGTAGTCAAAGGCGTAGGCTTTGAATTCTTCTCCACCAACAGAAGCGTGATCTTTAGCCTTTGAGTTGGTATTTGCTAGCGCCTGAACCTTGGCTCTTCTACTTGCTTTTTCATTCACCAACTGACCTCTATGGCGCTTAGCTAGTTCAACTGAGGAACGATTGATGGGATCATCCTCACGCGCACCCGGTTCCCATTTCAACAAATCCTCCCAAGAATTAAATTTGATTTCCTTTGGTTTTAATGTTTTTTCTGTATTTTTAGGGACATCTGGCTGGACTTCTTTTTCAGTCTTATTAGCTTCTGCTGCTGGCTTAGACTCATCCCCTTGGCTAGTTCCTTCAGGCTTTGCTTCTGTTTCCTTGTCAGACTTAGGTTTTGCTTCTGCAGATGGTGTTTCCGCAGCCACCTCACTTGCTTTTTCCTCTGGTTTAGCTGCGCTTACTGCCTCTGCAGTTTCAGTAGTTGCAGCTTCATTGCTTGCTGGCGAAGCAGTTTCAGATGCTGTCGCTACTCCTTCTGCCTTTTCTGGCTTATTTTCTCTAGCATGTTCTCCTTCATGCTGCTTGTCAACTTCATTAGTTGGATGCTCACTCTCTCCTGAAACAAGCTCTGTATTGGCTCCGCTATTTTCAGGAACTGCAGTTTCTTCAGCCAAGGCTGGACCAGCAAATAAAACAGCACCAATCATCAGCGAGCAGGCTCCTACTGATAACTTACGAATACTGTAACGACAACGTCTTTCAAAAAATGGATTCTTCATTTTCTCCTCCTAAAAGATTGATTTTGCTACACAAAAGAAAGCGCTTAACTTTCTTTATAAAATTTTTATCCCAATCACAGGGACCAAGATAATTCCTCCCTCATTTTAAAATATTTCTTTTAAATGTCAATATATAAAAGGAAATACCTATATCTAGGTTAGAAATTGGTAAAATTAATATAATTAAGGCCCATTCTAACGAATTTTCTTTCTAAAATCTTAGCTTAACACTTGTTAGATTTACTTTTATCCTTTAAAATAGAATAGGAGAAATTCCGTTATTATTTTTCGGAGGAAAAAGAAATGTCCATTAATTGGCAGGAAATTTTATTTCACTTTTTAGGTGGTCTGGGACTATTCTTGTATAGTATCAAGACCATGGGAGACGGTTTGCAACAAGCTGCTGGAGATCGCCTTCGTTTTTACATTGACAAGTACACTAGCAATCCCTTTTTAGGTGTTCTAGTCGGGATTGTCGTGACTGCCCTGATTCAGTCAAGTACAGGGGTTACAGTTATCACGGTTGGACTGGTCAGCGCTAGTCTTCTCACTCTTAGACAGGCTATCGGAATTATCATGGGAGCCAACATCGGAACCACCGTTACTTCCTTTATCATCGGTTTCAAGCTTGGTGAGTATGCTTTACCCCTGATTTTCCTTGGAACCATGTTCCTCTTCTTTACCAAAAATAGAACAGCAAACAATATCGGGCGCATCCTGTTTGGTGTAGGGGGAATCTTCTACGCCCTCAACCTCATCAGTGCCGGTATGAGTCCTCTTAAAGATTTACCACAATTCAAGGAATACATGGTAACCTTGGGACAAAATCCTGTGTTGGGAGTTTTTGCCGGTGCAGTGATTACCGTCCTCATCCAAGCTTCTTCTGCGACAATCGGGATTTTGCAAGGTCTCTATGCAGGCGGATTCCTGGACCTTAAAGGTTCTCTACCGGTTCTCTTCGGGGATAATATCGGGACAACCCTAACAGTTATCATCGCGGCAGCTGGAGCCAATGTCTCTGCAAAACGCGTCGCTGCAACCCACGTTACCTTTAACGTTTTAGGGACTATTCTTTGCTTAATCTTATTAGGCCCATTTACATCTATGATTGAGTACTTCCAGGCACTCCTTCACCTCTCACCTGAGATGACCATTGCCTTCTCTCACGGTGCCTTTAACGTAAGTAACACCATTGTACAATTTCCATTCATCGGAGCCTTGGCCTACTTTGTAACCAAGCTCATCCCTGGTGAAGATGAAGTTGTCAAGTACGAGCCACTTTATCTTGATGAGCATTTGATTAAACAAGCTCCATCAATCGCTCTCGGAAATGCGAAAAAAGAACTCCTTCACTTAGGAAATTATGCTTCTAAAGCCTTTGACCTTTCATACAACTACATCATTGACCTTAATGAAAAGGTTGCTGAAAAAGGCCACAAGACAGAAGAAGCCATCAATACCATTGATGAAAAATTGACTCGTTACCTGATTACTCTTTCAAGTGAGGCCCTTAGCCAGAAAGAAAGTGAAGTGCTCACCAACATTCTGGATTCATCCCGTGATTTGGAACGGATTGGGGACCACGCAGAAGCCCTAATCAATCTGACCGACTATCTTCAACGTAAAAATGTTGAGTTCTCTGAAGCTGCTTTGCAAGAACTAGCTGATATCTATCAAAAAACCACTGGCTTTATCAAGGATGCCCTTGATAGTGTAGAAAACAATGATATTGAAAAAGCTCAAAGTCTGATTGAACGCCATAAAGAAATCAACAATATGGAACGTGTTCTCAGAAAGACCCACATCAAACGCCTCAACAAGGGCGAGTGTTCAACACAAGCTGGGGTCAACTTTATCGACATCATTTCCCACTATACTCGTGTATCTGACCACGCCATGAACCTTGCTGAAAAGGTCATCGCTGAACAAATCTAAGATCCAAGAAGCTATCCTAAATGGGATGGCTTTTTTCTTGTCCTAACCAAGAATTGCTTTTCTAATATATAGAAAAATGCTTTGATTCACAATGGAATCAAAGCATTTTAAAGAGCTCCCCGTACATAAGCGCAGAAGCTGCAGTTCCCCTGTACTTGGCTTCTTCTCTTTTGATAAAGCGAGCCAAGTTGAGCAACTCAGGTGCCGGATGTTTGGGATTCAGGAGCAATTCACGATTGACCAGGCCTGAGAGACGAACTGCCAGCAATTGCTCATTTGTAGTAGGCAGTTTTTTAGCAGTCTCTAGGAGAGCAGCAACTAAATCTTCACTCAAATCATGTCGAGCATGATTGTAAAGATCTTTTACAAGGCTTTCTAGGTTTGGTTCTACCATCCCTACCACCTCCTTAAGTTTAATAATTTTTAATCAAATCAACTGTTGAACGATCTAATTTCTTCACCAAGGCCTGCAAGAAAGCTTGCGCTTCTAGGAAGTCATCCATTGCATAGAGGGTTTGGTGAGAGTGGATATAACGAGCGCAGACACCGATAGTTGTAGATGGGACACCGCCATTTTTCAGATGAGCTGCGCCAGCGTCTGTTCCGCCTTTACCACAATAGTATTGGTACTTGATACCAGCTTCTTCAGCCGTTGTCAAAAGGAAATCCTTCATCCCTGGGAGAAGCAAGTGGCCTGGGTCATAGAAACGAATCAAGGTTCCATCCCCAATCTTGCCTTGACCGCCATAAACATCACCAGCAGGTGAGCAATCAACTGCTAGGAAGACTTCTGGGTCAAACTTGGTTGTGGAAGTATGAGCACCACGAAGACCAACCTCTTCTTGGACGTTAGAGCCAAGATAGAGTTCATTTCCGAGTTTTTGACCTGACAGAGCTTCCGCCAACTCGCTCACCATAAGAACACCGTAGCGGTTGTCCCAAGCTTTTGAGATGATATTTTTCTCATTGGCCGTCAAGATTGCAGAACTATCTGGTACGATGGTATCGCCAGGACGGATGCCAAAACTTTCTGCCTCAGCCTTGTCCGCAAAACCGCCATCAAAGACGATATCGGCAATGGCTGGCATGGTTGGTCCACCCTTACCACGAGTCAAATGTGGAGGGACAGAACCCGAAATCACAGGGATTTCACGACCGTCACGAGTCAGGAGTTTGAAACGTTGGCTGCTGACTACCATAGGATTCCAACCACCGATTTCTACGACACGGAAGGTACCATCTGGCTTAATCTCACTGACCATAAAACCAACTTCATCCATGTGAGAAGCGACCAAGACGCGCGGCGCATCCGCAGCTTCTGAATGCTTAATTCCGAAAATACCACCCAAGCCATCTGTCACCACTTCATCCACGTGCGGTGTCAACTTTTCACGAAGATAAGCACGGACAGGTGCCTCATGACCTGAGATCGCAGCAAGTTCTGTTACTTCTTTGATTTTTGAAAATAATGTTGTCATTTCAGTTCCTTCTTTCTTTCATCCATTTTACCACTTTTTATAGGAGAAGGATAGCGGGAATCATCATTCCAGATAAAACTACTTGTGAAAAAACGAATCACCATTGTAATTCGTTTTATTTATGATTCCGTTTGAGTGAAAAATGGTCTGGGACGGGGTCCTTGCCTGTTTTCGACCAGGGATGGCAACGTAAAATCCGAGCCAAGCCCATCAAGACACCCTTGAAGCCATGTTTTTCAATAGCCTCAATCATATAGTTTGAACAGGTAGGCTCAAAACGACAAGAGGGTGGAAAGGCTGGTGAGATAAAACGTTGGTAAAAGCGCACAGGCGCTATTAAAATTCGTTTCATTATTTCTTGGTTACAGCCATGGTGTGTAGTTGGCTGATTTCTTTTTTATTAAGACGACGGGATTCTCCTGGACAGAGTCCTGTCAAGTCTAGATGTCCGAAACGAGTCCGTGACAACTTGTCCACTTGGAGACCGACAGCTTCAAACATCTTTTTAACCTGGTGGTTACGCCCTTCATGGATAGTCAACTGCACCACAGAGCGGTTTTTAACTGGGTCCACTTTGAGAATCTCATAGACAGCCGGCTTGGTTTTCTTGCCATCAATCTCAAGTCCACGGGTCAAGGGGCGGAGATTGTCCTTATTTGCCACACCTTTAACACGCGCGACGTAGACCTTGTCAATCTCATTACGAGGGTGAATCATTTCATCCGTAAAATCCCCATCATTGGTCAAAATCAAGACTCCTGATGTATCCCAGTCCAAACGACCTACAGGGTAGATGCGCTCCTTCACGTTAGGCAAGAGGTCAACAACAGTCTTACGCCCCTTGTCATCTGTCACACTGGAAATGACACCGCGTGGTTTGTTAAGTAGATAATAGACCTTTTCTTCGTTGTAGATAGGCTGACCTTCAACTTCGACCTTGTCACCAGACTTGATGGTCGTTGCTAGTTCACGTACCACTTGACCATTGACCGTCACCAAACCTTGCTTGATCAGCTCTTCTGCTTTTCTCCTACTGGCCACACCTGCGTGGGCAATATACTTATTGATTCTCATCTTCTTCTATCCTTTCACCAAATAATTGGCTTTCTTGGGCTTGAATCTCAAGCTCATCAATCACTGGTAATTCTTCCAAATGATTTATCCCCATGTAATCTAGGAAATAATCTGTAGTCACATAGAGGTTGGGGCGACCCAACACTTCTTTTTTCCCGTCTTCTCGTATCAATTCAAAGGCCTGCAACTTTGCCAAGGCCCCACTAGAGTTGACCCCACGGATGGCATCAATTTCTATCCGTGTGATGGGTTGTTTGTAGGCAACGATGGACAAGGTCTCAAGAGCAGCCCGAGATAAACTCTGGTTGATAGGCGCCTTGGAATATTCCTTCAAAATCTCTGCAAATTGAGGCTTGGTCACCAATCTATAAGCGCCCCCTGTCTCAATCAGAGCCAAACTGGAATCTGGATCCTTTTCATACTTCTGGGCTAATTTTTCTAAACTCTGTTGGATGCCTGTCGGTGGAAGTGAGAGGAGTTCAGCCAACTGGCGGACCCTAATCCCATCTTCACCCGCTACAAACAAGAGCGCTTCTATTTTTGCTAAAGTACTCATCTTTCCTCTCTATCAAGTCTAGCTTTGAGCCACTTGACTTTCTTCCGTCTTTTCCATGAGATAGATATCTCCGAAACTCTCCTCTTGCACGAGGATCAGCTCCTGGGTTTTGATTAACTCTAGGGTTGCCAAAAAGAGGGTGATGACCTCTTGGATATTCTGGGCTTCCTTGAACAAATCCTGCAAGCGCAATTGATCTCGTCCAGTCAAAGACTCTTTCACGATAATCATCATGTCCTCAATCTTATACTCATCCCGCAAGATAGTCGTGTGATTCTGAGTAAACTCCTCTTTTTTCTTGGCTAGGATATTTGAAAAAGCCAAAAAGAGGTCAATGGTCGTCTTGTCATGCACAAGCTCCGCATCTTCGTAAATCAACTCTGTCGGCGCTTTGGAATAGTGCTGGGCCCGTTCTTGGTGCTTGGCTTCCAAGTGCTCCCCCAAGAGCTTGAATTTGCGGTATTCTTCAATTTGAGAGAGGAGATCCTGCTCCAGGTCATCCTCCAAATCTGTCACTTCCGCTACCTTTGGTAAGAGCTTGCGACTCTTAATCAACATCAGCTGACTGGCCATGACCATGTACTCACCCGTCACTTCCAGACGCATGGCCTGCAGGGTTGAGACATAGGCTAGATACTGTTCAATGACTTCCGTAATGGGCACATCGTAGATATCCATCTGGTACTTAGAAACTAGGTGCAAGAGCAAGTCCAGGGGCCCTTCAAAATCTTTTAATTTAATATCCATTATCTATATTTTTCTAAGGTCAGGACTGTTTTTAATCCTAATTTTTTTGCAATTTCGTACAAATCGACCTTCTTTTCTATCTGTCTTAGAATGAACTGTTCCCGCAAGGCTTGAGCGGATAAGGTTGAGAAACCTTTCTCCTTGACAAAGGACTCTAGCTGACGGAAGGCCCATTGACGAGAATAGGCTTTCCCTGTCCTTTCAAAAAGATAGGTCTGGCCCATCAAGGGTTCTAGCTCTGAAAGCAAGCTCGTGGGAATGGTGACAATCCTCTGTTGGGAAGCCTTCTGGATTCGCAACACCTGAAAGTCCAGATTGATATCCGCAACCTTTAGAGCTAAAATCTCACTCGGCAAGAGTCCCATTTCTAGGATTAAGAGCGCTAGCAAGCGACCCTCTGGATAGTCGCTTTCTTGCCAAAAAGAGTCTAGGTCTAACAGTTCTGGCTTTTCGGTCTTCTTTTCAGCTTGTTTAGCTAATTCCAAACGGTAAAAGCTATCCACTTCTCCTTTTTGATAGAGAAAGTAGAGAAATTGGTTACAGGCCGAAATCTTTCGCTTCTGGGCGCTGATTTTTAGATTGGCTAGTTGTGCTTGGTAAATCTTGAGACTGGTCTCAGAAATCCGCTCGCCTACAATGTCTAAAAGTTGCTCCAAATCATACTTATAGGACTGCTTGGAATTGGCAGACAAGCCCTGCTTTTCTTCTAAAAAGGCTGAAATCCTATCTCTCATTTGCATCGAATCTCATATTCCTTACTAAAGTCATGCAAGAGGGCATTCACTGCCTTGAGGATAGACTTGCGCGTGATAATTCCTTGGAAAATCCCTGACGCATCTACAACAGGCAAGAAGGACTCATCTACCAGCTTGTGCAAGACCTCCGTAATGGTAAAATCAGGCGAAACAACCGCTACATTCCTTTTCGTCATATGAACGATATCCGTATCTGCCATGATTTCTTGGCTCAGGTCATGCTCCATCTGATAAGCCATAATATCTCTGAGCCCAATCGTCCCAACAAACTGTTTTTCATCTGTCACAACGGGAACACGGGTATAGGTCATCTGACTAAGCAAGAGGGTTGCATGATCCGCATTGTGGGTATCAATCAACACGGCCAGATTTTCAGCAGGGGTCAAAAAAGTTTCCTCTTGACCCAGCAAGAAAGTCTCAAACTCCTTGGCAATCATCGGCTAAACTCCTTGGACAAGCCCGGATACACCTCATGGTCTCGTGTCAAAAAGTCCACTTTGAAATAACTATCATCAATCTCCACACGAGCATAGAGACATTCTCTGATGGTCCCACGTGGTTGACTGATGGAACCTGGATTTAGAAAAAGAGTCTTTCCTTCCATCCAAGCATTTGGCACATGCAAGTGACCATAGAGACAGATATCGGCTTCTTCCTCCTGAGCCCAGTAGTCCAACTTTTGAAAGTTGAAATTGATGTCAAACAAGTGACCATGAGTTTGGATAATCTTGGTCGAACCAAGCTCAGTCACCAAACGTTCTGGGTAACCTGCATAGAAGTCCATATTTCCTTTAACAACACGGATGCCTTCCCAAAGGGGAGAATCAGGACGCAATTCAGAATCGCCGTTATGAAAAACGGCATCAACTTTGCCTACATAGCGATCACGGATTTCTTCCACAATCAAGCTATCGCCATGAGAATCGCTCATTACAATGATGGTTTGCTTTGCCATGATGGAAATACCTCCAAAAGTTTCTTAACGGCTAAGGCACGGTGAGATTGACTATTTTTTTCTTCAAGGGTTAATTCAGCTGAGGACTTGCCTGTCTCTCCTACAAGGAAGAGAGGGTCATAGCCGAAGCCATTTTCACCCTTAGGTTCAAAGTTAATGTAGCCTGGCCAGTCTGCTTCAACAACCAAACTTTCCTTGTTTGGGCTGGCTACGACTAGGGTTGTATGGAATTGAGCCGAGCGGTCCTTGAGTTCAAAGACCATGGCCAATTCGTGCAAGAGTTTGGCATTGTTTTCACGGTCAGTAGCTCCCACTCCTGCGAAACGAGCTGACCAGACACCTGGCAAGCCACCAAGGACATCGACTTTGAGACCAGAGTCATCTGCCAAAACCATCTTGCCCGTTAATTGAGAAATGGTTTCTGCCTTGAGACGGGCATTTTCTTCAAAGGTCATGCCTGTTTCAGCTACTTCAGGCAGGTCAGTATAGTCATTAAGATTTTCCACATCGTAGCCTAACTTATCAAAGATAGCTCGGAATTCCTTAGTCTTGCCCTCGTTACGAGTTGCAATCAATAAGGTTTCTCTGACCTTGTTTGTCTCAAAGAAGGCTTCTACATCAACACCTTCTTTGGGTAATTCTACATGCAGGAGTTGCCCATTTTCAACCAAGAGAAAAGCCCCCTGACGTTGGATGACTTCCACATTTCGTCCCATTTCTTGGTTTAGTATATCTACCACAAAAGACAATAAACGGTAGCGAGAACCATAGCGTAAAACAGTAACTGAAATCGGGAAACCTCGTTCCTCGTCTCGAAATATTTTGGCCAATCCAACCAGAGGGAAATCCAAGTCTTCATCAGTCAACGTCCGGACGCCACCAAAAATACTATAGGACCCAACATACCAGTCCTGGTCATCCTTGTATTCATAAATTTTATTTGTCATAATTCTACATGCTCCACATGAATCTCTTTTTCCAGCCATTCTTCACCAATTTGTGCAAAACTTTGGCTGCTGGCTGTTGTGTAAAAACGGTGATGGAGTGGTCCAGCATCGCGACCACGATTGATTTCAAAATAATTAAGTAAGACTGAGATATCTCGTACGCACTCTGCCCCACTATCGATGAGCTGAACCTTTGGCCCCATGACATTTTGAATAATAGGTCTGAGTAGTGGATAATGGGTACAGCCCAAAATCAGGCTATCCACCTTTCCAACCAAGGGACGCAGGGTTTCATAAACCACTTTTTTGGTAACACTGGTTGACAGAGCACCAGACTCGACCAAGGGAGCAAACTTGGGACAGGCCAAACTCTCCACCTGTAAGTCCGGATCCAGATCATGGATTTTCTGACGGTAGATGTCTGATTGTACCGTCATGGGCGTTCCAATGACCCCGATTTTCCCACCTTGGCTGGACTTGATAGCTGCCGAAGCTCCTGGCAAAATCACACCTAGGACGGGAATGTCTAGTTGAGCCTTGATTTCTTCCCAGACGACCGCAGTCGCAGTATTACAAGCAATGACAATCATTTTGACATCCTTGGTCAAGAGAAAGTTGACCAACTGCCAAGTATATTCACGAATTTGCTCAGCAGGACGGGGACCATAGGGCGCCCGCGCCGAATCTCCAATATAGACGATTTCTTCATGGGGAAGCTGGCGCATGAGCTCGCGCACAACGGTCAAGCCCCCGACACCCGAATCCAAAAAACCAATTGGTCGATTATCCATACAGTCTTCTTTCTAGTCTTTTTTCTGATTGATAGTTCATTATGATTATTGATCCTTATGAACTGAATGACAGCCTAAGCAACAACTATCTATCTTAATCATAATCAAATATCAATAGAATGCAAGGAAAAAGTCTCATCCCTATACCCTTAGCCAACATAGTGAGAAGTCTGGAACTTTCATCCCAGACTTTTCCTTATTTATTTTTTCTTTTTATTGTTAGCAAGGGCTGCCTTTTGTTGGCGGATGATTTGGTGGTAAACTTGTTGTACCTTGGCTTCGCTTGGTTTTTGACCATTTGCACTCAAAAGAGTACGAACTGCTTCAGCATTCAAACGTGGGTTGTCAGCGAATTCTTTTTCGATTTGCTTACGAACCAAGTACATTCCCCCAAGAGCTCCTCCTAGAAAAGCTAGCACAATCAATACAATTGCTAAAAGTAAATCCATCATTTTTCTCCTGTTTCTTTTTGAGTCTCTTTCATTATACCACAAACTAGCCACCCTGACTAGTTTGTTTTACGCTTTCAGAGATGAGTAAGCTGTAATTAAAGTTGGCTTATCTTTCTAGTCAAAACTAGAAAGAATATAAAAAATACACTCCCTTACTATTCGTTTCCTCCACTTTTTTAATACAAAACAATATCAAATATATATCCTTCTCTAATCCTCTTGACAACACTTCATTAGCTGGTAAAATTAGATTAACAATACAATATAGAAACAAAAGTTCGCCTCATTAAAAATGAAAGCGCTTTTAATTAATAAAGGAGGTTTCTATGGAAAAAATTTGGAGGGAGAAATCCTGTCGCTACAGTATTCGAAAGCTAACAGTCGGCACAGCCTCTGTTTTGCTTG
Organism: Streptococcus symci; assembly: GCF_006385165.1. Classification (GTDB taxonomy): domain Bacteria; phylum Bacillota; class Bacilli; order Lactobacillales; family Streptococcaceae; genus Streptococcus; species Streptococcus symci. The sequence goes on from NZ_VFJA01000004.1 coordinate 75,095, forward strand.
GAGCGGTTTTTCTAGCTAGTCATACCGTCTCTGCTGATACTATTGAAGTACAGCAAAACGAGCCTGCATTAGAGAAAACTACAGTTAAGACAGACACTATAACGAAAGCAAGTGAATCAACTGAGCATACACAGCCAAACGTGCCAATTGATCATACAAAACCAGTTCTAGCTAATAATAGTTCTTCTGAAAGCAAACCCGCTAATGCTGATGTTACTTCTGCTACAACTAATCAAGCCAGTACTGAGGCTATTGTAAAACCTAATGAAAATAAGGAAACCGAAAAACCAGAACTACCTGTGACAGAACAAAGCAACTATCAGCTAAACTATGATCGACCAACAGCTCCTTCCTATGATGGCTGGGAAAAACAAGCACTCCCAGTTGGGAATGGTGAAATGGGTGCTAAGGTTTTTGGTCTCATCGGCGAGGAGAGAATCCAATACAACGAAAAAACTCTTTGGTCAGGTGGACCGCGTCCCGACAGTACCGACTATAATGGAGGAAACTATCAGGAACGGTATAAAATTTTAGCAGAAATTCGTAAGGCTCTTGAAGACGGAGATCGCCAAAAAGCCAAACGATTAGCTGAACAAAATCTAGTTGGACCAAACAACGCCCAGTATGGACGTTATCTAGCCTTTGGTGATATCTTCATGGTCTTCAATAACCAGAAAAAGGGGCTGGATACAGTTACAGACTATCACCGTGGTTTGGATATCACAGAAGCCACTACTACAACTTCTTACACCCAAGATGGAACGACCTTTAAAAGAGAAACCTTCTCAAGTTACCCTGATGATGTTACTGTTACTCACTTGACCCAAAAAGGGAACAAAAAACTTGATTTTACAGTTTGGAATAGCTTAACAGAAGATTTACTTGCTAACGGAAACTACTCAGCGGAATATTCTCACTACAAGAGTGGCCATGTTACGACAGACCCAAATGGTATCCTACTAAAAGGTACAGTCAAAGATAATGGCCTCCAGTTCGCATCCTATCTAGGAATTAAAACGGACGGAAAAGTTACTGTCCATGAGGATAGTTTAACAATCACAGGAGCTAGCTACGCTACGCTTTTACTCAGTGCCAAGACTAACTTTGCTCAGAATCCAAAAACAAACTATCGCAAAGACATTGACCTCGAAAAAACAGTTAAAGGCATTGTAGAAGCAGCTAGGGGCAAAGACTACGAGACACTTAAAAAGAACCATATCAAAGACTATCAAAGCCTCTTTAACCGCGTCAAACTAAACCTAGGTGGAAGCAATGCTGCTCAAACGACAAAAGAGGCCCTTCAAACCTATAACCCAACAAAAGGGCAAAAACTGGAAGAACTCTTCTTCCAATACGGACGTTATTTATTGATTAGTTCGTCTCGTGATCGGACAGATTCCCTTCCTTCCAACCTACAAGGAGTCTGGAATGCCGTAGATAATCCACCTTGGAACGCTGATTACCACCTCAATGTCAACTTGCAAATGAACTATTGGCCAGCCTACATGAGCAATCTAGCTGAAACAGCCAAGCCAATGATCAATTACATTGACGATATGCGTTACTATGGCCGTATCGCTGCCAAGGAATACGCTGGTATCGAATCCAAAGATGGACAAGAAAATGGCTGGCTGGTTCATACCCAGGCGACACCATTTGGCTGGACTACCCCTGGTTGGAATTACTATTGGGGTTGGTCGCCAGCAGCTAATGCTTGGATGATGCAGAACGTTTATGACTACTATAAATTCACCAAGGATGAGACTTATCTCAAAGAAAAGATCTATCCAATGCTCAAGGAAACTGCTAAGTTCTGGAACTCCTTCTTGCACTATGACCAGGCCAGTGACCGTTGGGTGTCTTCTCCATCCTACTCACCAGAACACGGTACCATCACCATCGGAAACACCTTTGACCAGTCGCTAGTCTGGCAGCTATTCCATGACTACATGGAAGTTGCCAACCATCTGAAAGTCGACCAAGACTTAGTCACAGAGGTCAAGGCTAAATTTGACAAACTCAAACCACTTCACATTAACAAAGAGGGACGCATCAAGGAATGGTACGAAGAAGACAGTCCACAATTCACTAATGAAGGCATTGAAAATAACCACCGCCACGTTTCCCATCTGGTAGGTCTCTTCCCAGGTACGCTCTTTAGCAAGGATCAGGCTGAATACTTAGAAGCTGCGCGTGCTACCCTCAACCACCGTGGAGATGGTGGTACTGGTTGGTCTAAGGCCAATAAAATCAACCTCTGGGCTCGTCTCTTAGACGGTAACCGTGCTCATCGCTTGCTCGCTGAACAGCTCAAATATTCAACCCTAGAAAACCTTTGGGATACGCACGCACCTTTCCAAATAGACGGAAACTTTGGAGCAACCAGTGGGATTGCAGAAATGCTTCTTCAATCACACACTGGCTACATTGCACCATTGCCAGCCCTTCCAGATGCTTGGAAAGACGGTCAGGTTTCTGGTCTGGTTGCTCGCGGTAACTTTGAAGTCAGCATGAAGTGGAAAGATAAAAACCTGCAAAGCTTGTCCTTCCTTTCAAATGTCGGTGGAGACCTAGTTGTAGATTATCCAAATATCGAAGCCAGTCAGGTTAAGGTTAATGGTAAATCTGTCAAAGCAACTGTTCTTAAAGATGGCCGCATTCAACTGGCAACACAAAAAGGTGATGTCATTACCTTTGAACATTTCCCTGGTCGTGTAACCAGTCTGACAGCAGTTAGACAAAATGGAGTCACTGCCGAACTCACCTTCAACCAAGTAGAAGGTGCTACCCACTATGTTATCCAAAGACAAGTGAAAGACGAATCTGGCCAAACCTCTGCAAGCAGAGAATTTGTGACCAATCAAACCCATTTTATCGACCGTTCACTCGACCCTCAACTCGCCTACACTTATACTGTTAAGGCTATGCTGGGTAATGTTTCTACACAGGTATCCGAAAAGGCCAATGTCGAAACCTATAACCAATTGATGGATGACCGTGATAGCCGAATCCAATACGGTTCTGCATTTGGAAACTGGGCAGACTCAGAATTATTTGGAGGAACAGAGAAGTTTGCCGACCTTTCACTAGGTAACTATACAGATAAAGATGCGACAGCAACCATTCCTTTCAATGGTGTTGGCATTGAAATCTATGGTCTCAAATCATCTCAATTAGGAATCGCTGAAGTCAAAATCGATGGTAAATCAGTCGGTGAACTGGACTTCTATACTGCAGGTGCAACTGAAAAAGGTAGCCTTATCGGTCGCTTCACAGGATTGTCAGATGGTGCTCATGTGATGACTATCACTGTAAAACAAGAGCATAAACACCGTGGCAGTGAGCGCTCCAAAATTTCCTTAGACTACTTTAAAGTTTTACCGGGACAAGGAACAACCATTGAAAAAATGGATGACCGCGACCCTCGCATTCAATACGGATCTCAATTCAAAGATTGGAGCGACACTGAATTATATAAGAGCACAGAAAAATATGCGGACATCAATAACGCCGACCCAAGTGCTGCTTCAGAAGCTCAAGCAACCATTCCATTTACTGGAACAGGTATTCGAATTTACGGACTTAAAACATCCGCTCTCGGAAAAGCTCTCGTGACACTAGATGGCAAAGAAATGCCAAGTCTAGACTTCTACACAGCTGGAGCTACCCAAAAGGCAACCTTAATTGGAGAATTTACTAATCTGACCGATGGTAATCATATTTTGACATTGAAAGTTGATCCAAATTCACCAGCAGGTCGCAAGAAAATTTCTCTAGATTCATTTGATATCATCAAAGCCCCTGCTGTTGGTATAGATAGTCCAAGTATCGCACCACTTAAGGAAGGGGATAAAAACATCTCTTTAACTCTTCCAGCTGGAGATTGGGAAGCCATCGCTGTGACCTTCCCAGGCATCAAAGATCCACTCGTTTTACGCAGGATAGACGATAATCATCTAGTTACGACTGGAGATCAGACTGTCTTATCAATTCAAGATAATCAGGTACAAATCCCTATCCCTGACGAAACCAATCGAAAAATTGGAAATGCGATAGAAGCTTATTCTATCCAGGGAAATACAACAAGCAGTCCTGTCGTAGCTGTCTTTACCAAAAAGGATGAGAAGAAGGTTGAGAATCAGCAGCCAACTACAAGCAAGGGAGATGCCCCTGCTCCTATTGTAGAAATTCCTGAATACACTAAGCCTATCGGTACAGCAGGACAGGAACAACCCCCTGTAGTAAATATTCCGGAGTATACTAAGCCTATCGGTACAGCTGGACAGGAACAACCCCCTGTAGTAAATATTCCTGAGTATACTAAACCTATCGGTACAGCGGGACAGGAACAACCCCCTGTAGTAAACATTCCTGAGTACACTAAACCTATCGGAACAGCGGGACAAGAACTGCCACCTACCGTTTCTATTCCTGAGTACACTGAGCCTATCGGAACGGCTGGACAGGAACAACCCCCTGTAGTAAATATTCCTGAGTACACTCAACCTATCGGCACAGCAGGACTAGAACAACCGCCTACTGTTTCTATCCCTGAGTACACTCAACCTGTCGGGACAGCGGGACAAGAACAACCGCCTACCGTTTCTGTTCCTGAATATAAACTTCGTGTCTTAAAGGATGAAAAGACTAAAGTTGAAATTATTGGAGGAGCGACTGACTTAGAGGGAATTTCTCACATTTCTAGCAGACGTGTATTAGCTCAAGAATTATTTGGTAAGACCTATGATGCTTACGATCTTCACCTTAAAAATTCAACAGACCAGAGTTTACAACCAAAAGGAACTGTCTTGGTCCGCTTGCCTATTTCCTCAGCTGTCGAAAATGTCTACTACCTAACTCCATCAAAAGAGTTACAGGCACTCGATTTTACTATTCGCGAGGGAATGGCAGAATTTACGACTAGTCATTTCAGCACCTATGCAGTCGTTTATCAAGCTAATGGAGCATCAACTACTGCAAATCAAAAACCAAGTGAAACAGATATCAAACCATTAGCCAACAGCTCTGAGCAAGTTTCATCTAGTCCAGGATTTGCTCAATCGGCCAATTATTCTCCTAAAGAACAACTTCCAGCTACTGGTGAAACGTCTAGTCCACTACTATTCTTGTCAGGATTGAGTCTAGTCCTAACAGCAACTTTTCTACTTAAGAGTAAGAAGGATGAATCCAACTAACTTTTAAGCACACAAAAACCAGGATGAAGATAAGCTTCATCCTGGTTTTTGATTAAAATCAAACATGTTTATCTTAGATGCTAAAAAGGAAACATCAGAACATGGATTCATCTGTCTAATTCTGCCTATTCTTATCCGAATGCGTTAGCTCTCCGTATATTATCCTCGATCCCTTTTGTCTCGAATCCCTACCATGATATCTGTATATAAAACATCATTTATCTTACTTGAAATATAAAATACAGGTGTAGATTCTTCTAAGTCATTATCAAGCAATAATTTGGTTAGCAGGTATATCCCCTTATCAAAGTCAACAGCTTCCTCTCCAGTAACTCTTACTCCTGCCATTCGAGGAACCAAAAAATAACTGTTATAGGCTGTCCCTTCCATTATCTCTTCTTTTCCTAGATAATCCTCATGAACGGGAAGATAGACTGTGATGTTGTATGTTCCATCTTCCAATTCTCCGATATGGGGGCATGAGTAAAAGGGATTGCTTTTAGGTGTATATCCTGCCGCTACAGCTGTTTGAATCATATCTTGAAAGGCTACTGCAATCTCATCACCCACAATATTATAGTTCACACTCAAGACATTACTCATCATTAAGGATTGATTCATACCATATGTAATTTCTGCCATTTTACTTCTCCACTGGGATAATCAAATCCACAAACAAATCATCATAAACAGGTATCAATACTAGGTATAACTTATCCTGCAACTCCCAACCATGATCACGAATATAAGCTTTCATCTCCTCAATTGTTTCATCCAAGCTACCATCAAATAGAACCCGCTTGCTAATTCCTTCTATATCTAGAGATGCCTGATAATCCAGTTGACTTGTTGGCTCTGCTTCAGATATAACTGGAATATAGACTCCCACATCTTGCTTTTCTTCGTTAAATTGAGTTGGAGTCATCTCAAAAATGGTTGGGCCATCTTTATAAATACCATCAGTATAGGGAAGGAGTTCTGTATGAACAAATAACTCCAATAGTTCGTCCGCTTGAATCTGGACCTGGTCTGTCATCAAATGGCTCATATGTAGTTGTATTTCTTTAATCATCTTTAGTTACCTTTCTACTAAATCTATCTCTGTCAAATTCTCTGTTTGAAATCATATCTGGGTTTACTTCTATATGCTTGATTGGTCTTGTTTCCTCAATATCATGACGATGTTGATAGGCATAGATAATATAAAACCATGTTCTGTATAAAGCAGGTCCAAAAATCATAAATAATAAAGACATTCCCCATCCCCAAAAATATTCATATCCAATTATCGCTAAAAAAACACAAATAAAAGATAAAATCATAGGAGGACCAAATACAAAATTATAGAAATTTTTGGCAGCCTTTTCTGGTAAAATTTCCTCAGAGTCTAAGTCAACCATCAAACTCATAACAATATTCATAATAATGGAAAAGATTAGAGGAAGGAAAATTTTTAAACCAAGAAAACTATGGTCGCCACTCATAGCGCTAAAGCCAATAATGGCATAAATATGACCAGTCAGATACATGAGATAGGTTCCAAAACTAGTTAAAATTCCTCGTCTAAGGTCCAGTAAAAATACCAGATTTAAAATCCAAACAACAATCCCTGCAATAAGAAGCCCTTGATATAAGTCCTCATTTTTTAGAACCTCTAACCCTCCTGCAAAAAACATAAAAAATGCTATAGGATATATAATAAAAATCCCATTTAATACCCCCCACAGAGGAACTGGTCCGTGAACACTCCTTCTTTGAAGTTCAAACGTTTTTTTAATTCGTTCCAGTATCATTTAAACCATCCTCTCATGCCTTTGAGAACTTTACTTTTTAAACCTATCTCTGTCAAATTCTTTATTTTGAATCAAATCCGAAGACACTTCTATATGCTTAATTGGTCTTATTTCCTTAACATCATTACGATGTTGGTAGGCATAGATAATTATAAACCATGTAGCATAAAACAAATGTCCAAAGGTCATCGAAAACAAGGACATTCCCCATCCCATAAAATAATCATATCCAATCATCGCTAGAAATATACAGATACATGATAAAATAAGTGGAGGAGCGAATACAAAGTTAAGCATAACTTTGCTGGCCTTCTGCGAGATAATTTCTTCAGAGTCTAAATTGACCAAACAGCTCATGACGACTATAACAATAATGGATTGAATAAGAGGGAGGGATAGCTTTAAACCGATAAAACTATGATCCCCACTCAAACTATTGAAAGCAATGATGGCATAAACATGGCCAGTCAGATACATGAGATAGGTTCCAAAACTAGTTAAAATTCCTCGCTTAAGATCCAAAAGAAAAACCAGATTTAAAATCCAAACAACAATCCCTGTAATAATCAAGCCTTGATGTAAGGCAGGATTTTTTAAAATCCTTAATCCTGCAAGCCAAAATCCTGTAAATACCAAGGGATACAAAATAAAAATCCCATTTAACACCCCCCACAGAGGAACCGGTCCCTTTATTCTACTTCTTTGAAATTCAAATGTTTTTTTAATTCGTTCCAGTATCATTTAAACCATCCTCTCATGCCTTTTATCAGGCTATTGATCTGTCATCAAATGTTCCATATGAATCTGGATTTCTTTAATCATGTTTCGTTTCCTTTTTAAATCTATTTTTATCAAATTCTTTATTTTGAATCAAATCAGAAGACACTTCTATATGCTTGATTGGTCTTGTTTGCTCAATATCATGACGATGTTGGTAGGCATAGATAATATAAAACCATGTTCGGTACAAATAAGGTCCAAAAATCATGAATAATAAAGACATCCCCCATCCCCAAAAATATTCATATCCAATTATCGCTAAAAAAATAAAGCAAAGCGATAAAATTACAGGAGGTCCAAATAAAAAATTATAGATATTTTTGACGGCCTTTTCTGATAAAATTTCTTCAGAATCTAAGTTGACTAGACAAGTCCCAACAATCACAACTATAATAGCAAAAATAAGAGGGAGGAAAATTTTCAAACTAATAAAACTATGATCCCCGCTCATGGCACTATAGCTAATAGTAGCCAAAACATGTCCAATCAGATACATGAGATAGGTTCCAAAGCTAGTTAAAATTCCTCGTCTAAGATCCAGTAAAAATACCAGATTTAAAATCCAAACAACAATCCCTGCAACAAGAAGCCCTTGATATAAGTCCTCATTTTTTAGAATCTCTAACCCTACTGCCATAAACATAAAAAAGGCTATAGGATATAAAATAAAAATCCCATTTAATACCCCCCACAGAGGAACTGGTCCGTGGACACTCCTTCTTTGAAACTCAAAAAATCTTTTGATTCTTTCAATAATCATTTAAACCATCCTCTCATGCCCTTGATCAGGCTATTGGCACCTTTTTTAAGATTATCCGTAATATTAAACTTTTTATCAAGCAAGTCCAAACCTGCTACAACACCTGCGGATACTCCAATTGCAATTGCCCCAGGTAACCAAGCAGGAGCTGTCGCACCAACAACTAAACCTGCTAGCACTGCTCCAACGCTAGCCCCAGCAATCCCTGCAACAGTTGTTCCCGCTGCCTTAGCCGCATCTATCACAAAGCCTGTCGCCTTACTAGCCTCAACTTCATTTCCTCTCAACCCTTGACGTTTGGCCTCTTTTTCATTTTCACTGATGTTTGAAAAAGTATCAACCACATCTAAAGCAGCACCAACAACTGTAGCTCCTTTTAAAAACTTACCAAACTTCGTAGCGGATTTAAAGTTTGTTAGTCCTTCTTTAACAGAACCTATAAGTCCTTTCTCACTTGTAATTCCTTTCCACAGGCCTTTACCAGCATCCTTGAAACTTATTTCATTAGTGAATTCTTCTTTCAGTAGACTTCCAGTTGTAGACACAATTGATTTTCCGACACTAGCCACTTTGGTTCTAAATCGAGTTGTATCTGTAAAAGATTCGAAAACCTTACTCAATTCTTCATTATATTTAGTATAGCCTAGATTTTTCATAATGGATTTAAAGGCCTTTGAAACATCACCATTTTTATATTGAACAACTTCGTAAATACGACTACCACTTAATTTCTTACCAACTTTAAAATAATCATCTAATGACTTACCGAATTCTGTTGTTGCTTTAGAAACAATGATATCCCCTTTTTTATTTTTTCTAAAACGAAAATACGCATATAAAGCTGCCAACATAGATTCCAATTCAAAATATTCAGATTTTCCATACAGACGATTTTCTTTTATATCTTTATACACATTAAATAATGCATCTATTAAGTTTTTATTTTCAGCTATCGTACCACTATACTTAGACTCAGCAAGCTGTTTTGCGAGAGCATTTTGATACTTCACAGCTTTGGAGTTGCTATGGATAGCTGAGTGTATCTCTGAAACTGAGTTTTTAAACCAAGTTCGATTATAATAATTTCTCGATGCGGTGTTCCCATATGGAAGAGGAGCATAACCTGATAGGGTAGCAATTTCACTATTTTGCATATCTATAAGGTCAAAGGTATCTGTCTTTAAAAGAACACTATTAAAAGCTTCCATGTTCTCTATGGTATCATCTAAACTCTTGACTGCTTCACTATAGCTCGCCTTCACACTATCCAAACTAGGATTCGTTAACGTCAGAATATCACCAATCCCTGCATAGATAATTAGTGCCTCACTTGAAATTTTATTCAAATCATTAACAGGATCTTTTATACGTTGCTTGAGGCTCTCTAGATATTCTGTATGAATAATCGCACTAGTATTAGTCTCTGACACAGTATCTTGGAATAATTTCAAAATCCCTTCATAGCGACTGAAAATACTATCCAAGGTATTGATATAGTTATCGACCAGTGGTATCTGATAGTTGGTCACTTTCTGGTTAATGGCATCCTTCACTGCCCCTTTGAGACTATCTGTAGCAACAACCTCTGATAGACGACTTCTCGAAACAGAAAGCTGTGATTTAATACTCTCAACAGAGATACTCAACAACTCTTTTTGTAACAGAACTTCCGATACATCAATCTTCATTCACTTCCTCCTTAACATAAACACTGGATACCATACCTGCATTTAGGTATTCCTTACGCAGAGCTTCTTGGCAGTAGTGTTCATCCACGGTATCCGAATATCCTTCTGATACAACTCTCTTAATAAAAAGATTACTTATAAGCAAAGGAGAGATGTCAAATCGTAGCCCAAACGGATAGCCATGACCAATGTAGTCCACATAATGTCCGTTTGCCAAATCAACTCGACGACCGGAAATGACTACAAAAAAGTCCATCTGTTCGCTTTCAAATGACTCAACCAACTCCTTAGGAAGGAGCTCACGATCAAGTTCGACAACACTACCCAAAGGATAGATACGACTTAAACAGAGATCTACATAAGAAGCATACTGGATAAAAACTGAACGAGGTAGGATAACTTCTTCTTGAAGACGCCGAATCCGCACGAGTTCTTTTTCATAGAAAAATTCCAACGGCGCCCCTATCATTGGATGATAATGATAGCTTGGTTCGTCATTCATAAAAGCTATATAACACGCCCGAAAAACATCTGGATGTCCTGATAAGGTCATCGCTACCGCTGTCAAAACATCATTATCTTTCTCTGTCAATTTACATTTAGATAGTGCTCTTGTAAATAAAGTCATCTGTGGTTCTATCACTTCAAACCTCCCCCAGATGTCATAGCAGATGCTCCAGCAGCATCATCATCTAGTTTATTCTGACCTGCTTGCTCCATTTTATATGCATCTTTACTTGTGAATCCTTTAAATTTATTTATTGATTTGTTAAATTCTTCAAAAACTTCATTAAACGTAGTAAAAGGGATTAGATCTGTACGACTAAATCGTATATCATTCAGCTTGGCAATTCCTGCAGTTGAAGAAGAAACATTCCTAGTAATACTGTCCCAACTGGATTTATTTACACCTGTTTCTGCCATTATTCTCTCCTAGTCATCTAAATTATCATACACTCTCGCTTGTCGGTAGTAATTATTTATTTTATTCTGTAAATCACTCGATTCCGATGTAAGAGTTTGAATTTTATCATCAATTGTTTGTTTATTATTTTCATGGCCAGAACAAAAATTCGATAGCTCTGTTTCTAAAGAGTGAAATTTTTCTTCAAAATCTTCCTGACGACTCCCTTTAAACTGAGTCGAGTCCAAAGGTAGGATTTGCCTTAAAGTTCTCGATTGAACTTGGATAGATTCTATTTTAATTGCCAATGCACTACTAGCATCTCTCAACCTACGAATTTTTTCATCGATTGCTGCCTTTTCAACTTGCATACTTGATGCACACTGCCGAAAATACGATGCTATCTGTCTATAATATTCTCCCATTCCTATCCTCCGTAAAAACTAAATTATAGAATTTATTTTAACATATTTATCACACAAAAGCCATATACATTAAGTACGAAAGATGACACCTTCACAGAACAAGAAGCTCTTTGTGAACTATAATTTTAATTATCTTGGTAATTTAATTCTGCAAACTTCTCTTCCAACAAAGAAGTGAGTTTCATCGACTTCTAAAAGAGTTTCTTTGTAATCTGATTTACCTTTAATCATTCCTTGATCCATAAATCTAGTACCAAATATACCTGCAGGCATATTTGCACGCAATCGCTTACTAAACTCATCAAATTTACTTTCAATATTTTTCTGATAGCCATGGAAAATAAAGTAAACTCCCGCTTTAGAGGCATTTTTGATAATCGTTTCTAACACATTTGCAGAAAGTAACATTTTTTCATTTACGGTATGAATGTCTGGCATGTAAACAAACATCATTTGATTATCGCCACCTTGTAGTCTTCGTTCAATTTCACTGACAAGATCTGTTAATGCCGTACTAAAGTTATTTAACAAGATGATTGAATCAAAACTATCTGGATTTGCAAGACGTCCGTCAATATCAAAAAGAATACGTTGAGCTTGCCCATTCAGATTTTCAAATGCCATTAATAAAACTGATTCCAGTAGTTCTGTTTGCTGTGGTGTGTCATCCATAATGACAAAATAGCCATGTTCTTTAGGATTAAAGCTTACTACCTTAGTCGTTTCTTTATCATATCCGATTGGGATTTGACCTTGTTGCATCATCTCTTGAACTGTAGCTGATTGTTTAAACTCATCAAGCGTCACTTCATTTGGCAACATTGGAATTGGTTCTGGGCAAACTCCTGTCCAGCTTCTTGCAATCAGCTTAACTTCTTCCTCCAAGTTATATAGGCGCTCTATATCGCCTTCTCCACTTATCGGGAGATAAACCTGAATGGCATACGGAATATCTTCTTTCAACTGGGCACGGCCAAAAATTTCTTGCTGAATTAAAGCATCACGTCCTATAATTTCCTTAGAAGCTCCTTCATCAACTAGGTAAAAGGCCAAGCGCGAGGTAATATTACTTGACATACTGATTTTAAGGCTATTTGAGCGGAGTGCTGTCAAAATCACATAGCATCCAAGACTCGCTCCCTCACGTAGGAGGCGGTTAATCATACTTTCAATAGCTTCTTCTAGCGCTATGTCTTTTATAGTATCAAACCCGTCAAAAATAGTAAGAATAGCGGGGAGTTTCTCACCTGATTTTTGTTCGTATTGAGAAAGACTTGCTACATTATAGATGGCAAACTTCTCCTTACGAATCTTCAACTCTTGGTCAATACGTTTTAAAAACTTAACCAGTTTTTCTTCTTCATCAAACCTTGTCAAATCAACTACATGAGGTAAATCTTTTAGTGGCAAGAGTCCATTGGTTCCGAAGTCAAATAGATTGATTTGTACTTGCTCTGGAGTATTCAAACGAGCGAGATTTAGCACTAGAGTTTGAAGAGCTAGGGATTTCCCAAAACCAGGTGAACCATAGAAAACTGTATGCCCCATTTTTTCCAAATCAAAATGATAATCCTTCTGACGTTGTTCTGTCGGAATATCCATTCGAGCAAAGGGAACGGCCAATACTTTTTCATCGGTCCAGTGAATATCTGTTTGAGGGGATATGATGGCTGTCTCTAAAGGTTCTAACCACGGTTTATCTGGCAGATTGAAAGGAACAGTCTTACTCACTCTTGCTATATAGTTTACAACTGCTGAGAGTTCCGTGATTTCTTCCGTCTGATCAGCAATATAATTTTCATCCTTAGATAGGTCATCAGATAACAATTCATATTGTCCCAGGTCATTTATCAACCAAATTCTTTCATCAACAACTTCTTGAACCCCCTCTGTTTGTGGGGCATACTGTGCACCACTCCATGCAGACTGGAATAATTCATAGATTTCGTTATTTCCTACTTGTAGGTAAGCACGACCAGGTTCAGTAATACTCGCCGCATCTGGTGTTTTGATTATTTCATTTGAATCAGACTCATCTGACACTTTCAAAGCTAGTTTGAAACGAGAGTTTGACCATATTTGATCATTGACGACCCCTGATGGTTTTTGTGTAGCAAGAATTAGATGGACTCCAAGCGAACGTCCGATACGGGCTGTCGAAACCAGCTCTGTCATGAATTCTGGTTCATGTTCTTTTAATTCAGCAAACTCATCACTAATAAGGAACAGATGAGGTAATGGTTTTTCTGGATAACCTGATTTGTCAGTAGCTTTTTGGCCTTCCTTATATAATTTAGTATATCCATTGATATGATTAACACCAAATTGATTAAAGAGACGTTGGCGTTTTTGTAACTCTGCTTTGATAGAAGCTAGGGCACGCGCACTAGCAGCTCCATCTAAGTTAGTAATAGACCCAAGCATATGTGGTAAATCTTTGAAAAGATTCGCCATCCCTCCACCTTTGAAGTCAATCGTAAGAAATCCAACATCCTCTGGACTAAAGTTTACAGCCATGGATAATATATAAGACTGAAGAATCTCAGATTTACCTGAACCAGTAGTTCCTGCTACAAGACCATGTGGCCCATGTGCACGTTCATGTAAGTTGAGTTCCACCTGGTCATCCTTCCCACGCAATCCCAATGGCACAGCTAACGTTTTAAAAGTATCCGCTTTGGACCATCTAGTCGCAACCTGTAACTCTTCAACTTCTCTGACTTGGTAGAGTTCCAAAAAGGTAACGGATTTAGGAATCGTGTTCTTCTCTACTTCCATGTGTTTTAGATTTGCTAAAGTACGAATAGAATCTTCATAGCAATCCAACAGCGGGTGGGGAATAAAGGTTTGAGCACTATAGGCACCCTCATCATTAATGATTTGACCTAAATTTTGATTCTTATATTCAATTAGAGTTGTGATAGTTTCTGGCAAAAGACGACGTGCCTCTTTCACCCAAATGACTGTTACACCCAACTCTGTCAAATCTTTGGCTAGATACTCATTCAAACTATGGCCAAGTAAATGGGAGTCATCCATAATCGTTAAGACATAATGGGGTTTAAAGCGCGCATCTTTTTCCCCCATTTCACGTTTGATTTGAGAACGTTTTTGAATGATACGGTAAAGCGAATTTAGAACGGCATCACGACTTCTGGCATCATGGACAAAACCACGAATATTTCGTTCCTGCATATTGAAATGAGGAAGAAATCGCCACTCAGACCAATCTTTCTCATATCTCTGTTCTTGAACAAGATTGATAAAATTAACATCTAAGTAGCTGTGAAACATTGCCATCTGTAAGAGCATGTTATACACAGCTGTCCTAGTTACTTCACTGTTTCCAACAAGACCAACTGTCGCTTCAAAAATATTAACAGTAATTGGAACCTTCTTTTGCAAACTGTAGTCTTGCAAGACTGTGCGAGCAAACTGCGATATTTCATCTTTACTTTGCTCATCAAAATTTGTTTGCAGCTCTAGCTGGCTTAACCTATCTCCTAAACCTAAAGACACCTGTAAGAAATCTTCATTATAGTCCATTCTCTCATAAATTCTTGAATCATACTTTGCAATCAGTTCAGTAATGGTTGAGATTGACGGTTGATTATAATGTAAAATATTAGTTTCTTCTTTGTAGTATTTTTCTAAGTCAGATACTTGTTTTAATAAATATGCCTCATAATCTTGAATTCGATTTTTTTCTTGTTCCTTGGTATCCTTTTTCTCTTCAAAATACTGACTCATAGTTGTCGCTGCTGTCAGGAGACTAAAGCCCCCCATCCCTAGCATCATTACAGGATTACCTTTTGTCCAAATTGAACTCAATGCAGTTAAAGTAAACATTCCTAAAGCTGGAACAATTGCTCTGATGAGCGAGTTTTTAGGGAGTCTAATCGGTTGAGGAGGTTGATTGATAATGATTTTTCCGCTATGGATAATAGGGTTAACTCTGGGACTCCTTCTATACTCTGGAAAATCCATCGGATACTCATTATTTTTTTCTTGTATCAGAATTTGATTCCTATTTAATTGCGGTTCTTCGAAGAGACATCCAATCTTCCACTGATTCTTTCTTTTTTCTATAAAATAATTAGAAACCTTCATTCGGTTCCCTAATTCAAACGGATAAAGTCCTCCCTCTTTGACTAGACGGTCATTTAAATAAATCGGAGATTCCCCAAGTGTCACCTGTACTTGATTATTTGAAAAAATAAGTTGGTTCGAAATTTTCCAACTAATATCAGCTGATTCTTTCTTGCTACAAATAAATCGCTGTGGTGGGAAAATATAACTGATAAAAATATCTTCCTCAGGAACCAACAAGGTTACAATTTCTTTATCAAAAGTAGATTTTCCTCTTTCTAAAGTCTTACCATTTCGATAGACTATTCTACCTTCTACTGTATACTCGTTAGTACCGACCTTCACCTTTTGTCCTTCAAACAAATCTATTTTCTCTAGATTATCTTGTTCAATCAACAAGGTATAAAGAGGTTTATGAAGCTCTCCTAATTGGTCTCCCAGCTGATGATCATATTCTAGCTTTTTTGCCTTCATTTATCGTTCACTCTTTTCTTTTGTTCGGTTGTCTTTAGGAGTTGTTGTTTCAGTAGATGCTTTTGTATCACTACTATTTGTCGTAGCTTCTCCAATCTCAGCAGAAAGTTCCTTTATTTTCTTTTCATATTCTTCAAGTTTCTTTTGTTTTTCAGAACCATTCATATTGATGTCTGCCTTAACTGACTCGTATAGATTTGTATAAGCATGTAAAATCAATTGCGTGTCCCCGATATTTTGTGCCACATCTAGAGCTTTTTCAAATTTTCCACGTCCAAGATAAATCCAATAAGAAAAAATTGTATCATCTGTTGATTCTGTAATCGTATTTAAAATAACTTCCTTTTGCTTATCACTCAAACTATCTAAACGGACATAACTTGCTGCTAAGATATACTTGGCCTCCTTGGGCAATGATTCTGTACCATAATTTTTTAATGATTCAACTGTTTCAGAGTAATCTTTTCGCATGAAATTTGATTGTGCCATAATGACTGATGATTTTAGTGGCCCATCTTTAAACATAGATTTGTAAGTTGCAAAGCTTAAGACAAGTGTGGTTGTAGCAAGTAAAGCTCCCCCTATTAACAAAGTCTTCCATTTTTTCTTGTTAACCAACAAATTTGCTTTTGAACTCTCTTCTGATAATTTGGCATACTTTTCTGCAATATAATTATTGACATCAGCTACACTCTCTAAGGGAATAATATCTTGTGCCACCTTTTCCTTTATTGCATCAATCCCATGGATGGCTAGTTCAAAATCTATCTTAGGTAGTAAAATAGAAATCATTAAAGCTTTATAAGATTCTAGATAAAATTCAGAACTATACTGTTGAGGTGCAAGTAATTTTTCAATTCCATAGTGTAACATTTGTACATTACTTCCAAAAATAATGATATTTTCAGGATGAATGTACGGAATTTTATAATCATTTTCAGAACGAACTAATACAGACATACTTTGTGCCAAACTAAAACGTTCAAGTTCCGTAGTTCTTTCTAAAATTTCTTCTTTAACAGTTTTAAAATACTCAGGAATCTTATACTGCAAAGAAAGAACTCCGTCTTTCTGTACTATTTCTACTGGACAATATTCTTGAATCAATTCAAGTTGTTCTCTACGATAACCTGATGAAGAAATTTGAACTGATATTTGATTGTCTTCTCTCACAAATTCTAGTCGATCTGCTTCAAACATTTTTTCCTCCTATGATACATCCTCAATCTCTATATAATCTCCATCGCTAACTGGATAAACAGCCAAGATATCCATTGGTTCGATATGGATTTGTTTGTTTCTAAGTTTGAAACAAAACGAACTATTTAGAGGTAAATTCAACTGTTCTCTAACTTTGGTATCTTTTAGTAATTCTTCTAATCTTAACCAAGTTAGAGATTTTGAAACTAGAATATCTATTTGTTTTGCTCTATAGTCTAGAGTTAACTTTATTTTTTCGTAATCCATGCCATTTCCTTCCTAAATAGACTCCCAACAAAACCATAAACAGTAAGAAAAAACTGGTAAATACATTTCCCATCCAATCCTTAAAAATTGAATAATTCCTTTGTTTAAAAGAGGATTTCTCCTCTATAGTGTATTGATTAAACAATGATGTTTGGACAACAGTAGTTTCTAGACGATAAATAGAGTGATTTTCACCATCAGTAAATATAGTCTGTTCTGCTCCCTGTATAAGTTCTTTGGTTGTTTGAGTTTTCTGGTCCACAACCTTTTGGGTACGATTTAAAAATAAATTTGGAGCATATTTGGACTCTATCCTATTTTTGACCGTTTCCTGTGTACTATTTGTAATGATATCTGTATCAAGTTTTAAGCTACCATCGTCTGCATAGACTAACACAGGAAATACTATACAAAGAATTAATAGGTACTTTTTAATGTTCTTCATCATAAAATAAAAATAAGCGTCAAGTTCCCCTGACGCTCCTCAAAATTAACTACAAACCAAAGCTTTGTGCATCTTGTTGGTCACGTTCAGCTACTGTTTGAGCATAGTTGTTCAATTGTTGGTTGATGCTCACTAGAAGCTCCTCAAATTTTTGAACATGTGTATACAACTGGTTGTATTGCTCAAGGTAAGCATTAAATGCTTGACCTTTCCATTGTGATGCCATTTCGCCATTTGTTCGATTAACAGTTTGTACAGCCTGTTCAATTTGTTCTTTAGCACTAAGATAAATTGCCGCCTGAGATTGTAACTGTTCTGGGGTTAAACTAATTACTGACATTAGTATTCTCCTTTAATTTTTATTTTTATTATTTTATCATATGTTTTATTATTTGTCTATCATTTTATTACACTATATTCCATTATTACCCCAGAAAATTTAAAACTTAATAGTTCAAATCGCCCCCTTGTTTCAGATTCACATTAGTGATATAATAAACTATAAATGAAAGGGTTTATGTATGAAAAAAATAATCATAGGTGGTAGCATTTTTGTAACATTATTGGTCGGTTCTGGTGCTGCTTTTGTTTACTTAAAAAATCAAGAAGTTTCAATAACTAATAAAGTAAATGACCGTAAATTAAATATTGCTTTAGTAAATGAAGACACTGGTGGATCTTTAAATGGGAACACGTATAATTTAGGGAATGATTTTACAACATTATTATCCAAAGATAGCTCAAACCAATGGACAGTTATGACTCGCAATGTCGCTGAAAATCGATTTGAGAATGGTTCTGTTGACGTCATTGTATACATAGAACAACAATTTTCAGAGAAAATAGCTCAGCTGGAAAGCTTTAACCCAGACCGAGCAAAGATAGCATATAAAACAAAATCGAATCTAGATCCTGTCAAATCTAAAAATGTAGAGTTACGTGTCGGAGAACATCTGAATACAATCAATCAAAACGTTATCAAAATGTACTTTTCGAGTGTCATTAACAACTTAGACGATGCGAAAAGAAATGTTGAAAACATTGTCAATGAGCAATCAGGAACACACTCTAAAATTTCTCAGTATATCTATACACCATCCAATCAAGCTAGCCAATCTATTACTAGTACTATGGATTTAGTTTCTGGTTTAGAAAAAAACAACTCTTCCTTCGAAGAACTTCAAAAAAATTTCTCCGAATCAGTTATAAAACTTTTAAATAGTACGGGTAATGACTTACAAACAAAACTTCAAGAGGTTAAAGGTAATTTTGATAGAGAAATAGAAAATTCAAAACAAAATGTCTCTACAACAAATACGATTTTAAAAGATCAATATGAAGAAACTGCTAAATTTGTAGAAAAGATAAATGATTCTGCATCAAAATCATTATCTCAATTTGGAAATAATAATGATACTCAAAAATCAGAAATTAGTAAATTTGAAGATTTGATTTCTAATTACCATAAAATTATTTCTGATTATCGAGATAAAACAAATGATAAAAAGACTGAATTAGAGAAGCTCCAAACTGAATTAGAAAAAGAGAAGAAAAAAGTAGAGTTATTTTACTTTGGAAAAGAAGGAGTGGATACTAAATCGGATTTAACTTCTGAATCCAAAGCAACGCTTGCAGCACAAATAAACAATAGCCTACAAGTAAAAAATTCTTTACCTGACACTTATCAAGATATGATTCGTTCAACACTATCAGAAACTAGTATCCAAATGTCTGACTACAAAGAATTATTTGCTAAATTACAGAAATTAAAAGTCTTAACCCCTGATCAAGTTAATGAATATACTTCAAAACTAACTTTAATTGAGAACTATTCTCAATTTGATAAAAAATTTACACCTATAACCGGCTTGCCTAGTTTTGAATTTTTAACAACAGAAAATGATAAATTAGACAAGATTACCGAAGAAATCCCTATCACAGTTAAACTTCCTCAAGCAGGGCAAGAAACTGCTACAACAGAGATTTCTTCCCCTATTTCAACTACCCCAAGTGATGCTTCCTCTTTAAATGTAGAATCAAAACCTGAAATCTCTAATGCATCAACTGAAACAAAAACATCAGCCGAAACAAAAACACCAGCCGAAACAAAAACATCAACTGAAACAAAATACATATCACCTAAGGCTAAAATTTCAGTTACCGGAGATGCTAAATTAGTAAATGGTGAACAGGTTATTGCTGATGATAAGACCTATAACTTGACCATTTCCTATACTTTTGAGCCACATTATGGAAAAAATGATATATCTTTTGAGATACACATCGGAGACACAATAATCCCTATAAAACAGACCATCTATCGTAGTGATAAAGAGGAATCAGATGTACTTGTTAAAAAGGATTTAACACATATTTTTGATAAATTAAGTAAAATTAATCAAGCTGCAGGAATGATTAAAGCAATCTATGGAAATCCAAACAGTAGCTCTATAAACTTTTCTGCTTTATCACCTGATTCAGTTTATAATATGTATGGTAATATCAATCGTGAAGATATTGAATCGCAACTTTCAAATAAACAAATCACACAATTTAAACAATCTGGTCTTGAATTACTCGACGAAATTCAAGGGACTTCAGATTCGTTAAGAAAAATAACAAGTGAAATACCAAAATTGAATGAAGCAGATTTACCAAATGATTATTTCAAAGTGGAAATCACAGATTTAACAAATTGGTATAATGCATCAATTAAATCTTTATCAGAAGAATATAACGTATGGAAAGGAACAAAAGAAAAACAACTTGAAACTACAAATTCAACTTCTGAATCAAACAACAATCAATTAAAGGTTAAAATTGATACACCTGAGCAACTGTATCAATCTATTCAATCACTAGTTACTACCACTTCTGATAGTTCAAAAATAACTAACAAGAATCATGAAGCTGTTGGAACAATGAAGGATCAATTCACTCAATTTAATAGCCAAGTTAAAACGATTAAAGATAATATTGACCGCACTGTTTCAACAACAAACGAATTGATTACTACTGAAGCAAATGTTATTCAAGGGAATAGAAATTATGCAGATTCCTTCAAAACTGTTATGAAAAATATCCGTGATGGAGGAACCACTAACCAAAATGTTATGAGTTTCTTATCAAATCCTATAGAAACCAAAAAAGAAACTTATGCTACGCCTATTTCTGTAGAAAACAACAGATTATGGGTAATTGTTGCTGTTATTGTTTCTGGAATTACATCAGCTGGAATTACCTACTGGTTAACAAAGGAGAAAAAATAATTTCTTTATAAAAATATAATCATGACCACCCGCATAGCGGGTGGTTTTTTGTCTCGCACCTAGAGGAGCGAGACGGACTAATCGACACATAATAAAAAAAGAGAGAATCACACTGATTCTCTCTTTTTTTATTATGATATTAAATATTTCAGTTTTAAATTTTTTGAATTTTAGAACAATGAACTCTTCACTTTCTTGAATTTCTGTTGCAAGATTCCAACTAAATATACCATGATGATAATGTTCCTCAATCATTTTTAGATTTTCTAAAAAAATCGAATATTAGACACATTCTATTACTTAACTCGTATTATACCTTGAATAAGTATCTTATATCATTATTTTAGAAATTTTGATTACTTTATATTTTCTACTAGACCATCTGCATACGTTACTATTGTCCGTTTTCGTGTAATACAATCGAAACACTAAATTATTTTTTTACAGTAGGTATAAAATTGCTAGTGTAAAGAGACTTGCTAATAGCCCCACTCCCCAAAAGAGAAAATCAACCTTCCACTCGCTCCAAGGACTTCCCTTACCAGACAATCCTCCAAGCTCAAAATGATGATGCACAGGCGTCATACGGAAAATACGTTTACCACCTGTCAGTTTAAAATAACTGACTTGCATCATGACCGAAGTTGTTTCAAAGACATAAACAATTCCGATAATCAAGAGAGTCCATTCTTGGTGGAGGGCCATAGAGATAGCTGCCAACATTCCACCTAGGGCCAAACTTCCCACATCCCCCATAAAGACTTTAGCAGGCTTAT
The DNA here is from genome assembly GCF_006385165.1 of Streptococcus symci. Lineage (GTDB taxonomy): Bacteria > Bacillota > Bacilli > Lactobacillales > Streptococcaceae > Streptococcus > Streptococcus symci. Next base: position 97,160 of record NZ_VFJA01000004.1, read on the forward strand.
GGTTAAAGACGAAGAAACCAAGCAAACCACCAATCATGGCAAGAATCACTAGAAGGATATCCATCTGACCTTGCACATAGGCAATAACTCCATAGGCAGACAAGCTAATCACAACGGAAATACTAGCTAGACCGTCAATACCATCTGTCAAGTTGACTGCGTTTGAAAAACCGACTAGCCAGAAAAGAGCGAAGACAATATAGAAAATCCCTAAATGCACTTGGTAGCCAAAGACAGAGAGCATATCGCCCCCACGCTCATAAAAAAGGTAGAAAATGACGCCACCTAGCAGCTGAAGAGCCAATTTCTGTTTGGGGTTTAGCCCCTCATTGATCTTTCGGAAGACCTTGAGAAAGTCATCTAAAAAACCAACCAAGCCATACAAGACCAAAATAAACAAAATCATACCAACATTATTGGTCAATTGTTTCGAAAAAAGAGCGACGAGGAAACTCACCACAACTGCAGCAATGAGGAAAACAAGTCCCCCCATTGTAGGAGTCCCAGCTTTTGCCTGGTGCTGTTTAACATCCTCATGCATCTGCTGGCCTGTAATTTGCGCCTTTCTATAAAATTGGATAAAGGCCGGAATTCCTACTAAAGTTAGTAAAAATGTCACAATTCCAGCACTAATAGAAATAAACATATTAGTCTCCTAAAGTTAATTTAATTTTTTTAATGTTTTTGATAGCTGTATTAGTCCGAACATCTTGCTTCTGAACAACGGAACCTGAACCTTCAAATTCCAGTTCAATATCCAACCATTTAGCAAAGGTCTCGGCAGTCTCTTTTTTCCAGCCATACATGTCTGGAATTTCTTCTACCTTATCCGATAAAAGGAGAACTTGTTGGTTTGGTGCAAGATTGGTCCCTTCTTCTACAGAAGTCTCTTTAATCTTTGTTCCAGTACCTACAACGATTGGTTGCACAATATTTCGGCGTAAGGCTTCCGCCAACTCACCAGGTGAAATATCCTTGATGCTAGGCATTGCATAAGAAGATTCTGTCGTAACTTTATCTAAATTTTTGGCTGGAGATTGAAGATTGAGAGATTCTTTCATAGCTGAAGCCCGCTCCAAGATTGGGGTGGCAAATTCTCCCAACTGGATACCTGAATAATGCTCAGGCTGTTGAACCGTTACATACAAGATAAAATCAGGATTTTCAGCAGGATTCATAGTCACAACTGAGAAAATATAATTGGTAGAACCAACCAAGTATCCTCCATTTTTCTCATCAGCGATTTGAGCCGTACCGGATTTAACTGCTACATTTTGTCCAGGAACTGTTATAATTGGCTTTCCTGTGTAGTGATTATACATAGTTCCATATAGAGGGTCCGTCCCAACTAAGATCATGTGATTTCGAGTTGTGCTTGCTGCCTCTTTGGAAACAGGATTTCCTACTATTTCTTTTTGTGACTTACGTACAGACTGATTGTTAGTATCATAAATAGCACTTATAAATTTTGGCTCCAGCATAACTCCATCATTAGCAATAGCTGTAAAGGCACGAAGCATTTGTGTTTGTGTCACTGAAATTCCTTGCCCAAATGAGCTTTGAGCAATACTAACAATATTATCAGCTGGAAGTTGACCAGCGTATTCATCTGTCAAGCCAAAGCGAGTTGGAACCCCAAATTTAAAGCGTTTTAGATAATCCAACCAAGTAGCATCTCCCATTTTTTGTTCAAGTAGACTCATTCCAACATTACTGGAGTGAGCGAAACCTTGTAAGAAAGTCATCATACTACCAGTAGTCAAACCTTCATTAACATCCCAATCTCGAGTCGTCGCATCCGCCATTTTAAATTCACTGCTATTGAAGTATTCTCCACTTGGGAAGGTATTATTATCAATAGAAGAAGCTAACGTCATAACCTTCATGCCTGATCCTGGTTCATAGTTACTTTGATAAAGAATGTCACGCCAAACAAAGTCCTCAGTGATTCCTTCTTTAGTATCTGCATTAAAGGTAGGTCGTTGGGTGGTAGCGAGGATTTCACCGGTCTTTGCACTGACCAAGGTCGCGGTCATATACTTACCTTTTACTTTTTCTAGAAAGGCATCCATCTGAGTTTCCATGAAAGATTGTAGCGGACTAGACAATGTTGTATAAACATCCTTGCCATCCACAGTTTGTTGCGATACCAGTTCTGTACCTGGTACGATATTTCCTACACGGTCTTTTTCATAGGTAATAATACCGTCTGTCCCAGCAAGAATGGTATTTAAAGAACTCTCCAAACCAGAAGTCCCTAACAAACTCTTACTACCATCCTCATTTTCATGAAGTTGGGCTAAGCCAATAAAACTAGAAGCAAATTGGCCATTTGGATAGCTTCTGTTAGGGCTAGTTGTAAAGTCAATCCCTTCCACACTAGCATCTTTCAAATCTTTTTTAATAGCCATCATATTGGCATATGTAATCCCATTTCCTTTTGCACCAAAGGAAACTTGGGTCAGATTTGGTTGAGCCAGTTGCTCTTTCACATAAGCCTCATCCATATCCAAATACTTATGGAAGACTTCAGCTACCTTATTAAACTGCGAATCCTCTACATAAAGAATTTTACCCGTTGCTGACTTGTATTTTTTGTCAATAACAGCATAGACGTTATAAGAGGTCGCATCTTCTGCGATAGGCACTCCATTTCGGTCATAGATAGTTCCACGCTTGGCAGGAACTGTTCGGGTTGTTTGGTGAACCTTTTTAGCTTCTTTTACTAAGTCAGTACCAAATATATTACCTTTCGCGATAATATAAGCAAAATTGGCCAAAAAGAGACCAAAAAGGGCAACCGCTACAAAGCTGAGGTACTTACCAACTATCCTACGGTTTTTTGCTGGAGATTTACGATTTTTGATCGCAAATCGGGTTATTTTTTCTGTCCATTTCATATCTTACTCCGCTGTTCGGATATTTTCATTATTCAATTTCAAATCTTTTTTATCTGCAATCTCTTTCAAACGCTCTGAACGAATCAATTCATTCACTTCCTGCTTGGCATCGTCCAGCTCTGTTTTCTTCTCCTCTATCTGCGCATTGATTTTCGTCAAATCACTTTGCACTTGCAAAAGTCGTGTCTGCATAAAGATGATACTCACTGCTAAAACGAGAGCTGTAAATGCGATGGAAAGATAAAAAGCCTTCTCCACACGTGAGAATTTTTTGATACGATTCTGCAAGAATTGACTGGTTGTTTCTTTCTTATCTACCATTTTTTCCTCTTACTTGTGAATTTTTCTGGCCACGCGCAACTTAGCTGAGTGCGAGCGGTTATTGGCTTCTAACTCTTCTGCACTTGGCAAGATTGGCTTACGGGACACCAATTCCATCTTAGGCTTGAGATCATCTGGGATGAAAGGCAAACCTTTTGGAACTTCAACCGTTGAAGCTTCCTTGAACAATTGCTTGGTCAAGCGGTCTTCTAGTGAATGGAAGGTAATCACTGAGATTCTACCATCTAGAGCCAACATATCCATAGCCTGCTGGATAGATTCATCTGCCGCCCCCAGTTCATCATTGACTTCAATTCGAATAGCCTGGAAGATCTGTTTGGCAGGATGGCCCTTCTTCTTGAGCTCCTTGGCAGGTTTGGACGACTTGATAATTTCTGCCAACTCCGTCGTTGTCTCGATTGGCTTGACTTCACGTGCTTGTTCAATCTTACGCGCAATCTGTTTAGAGAATTTGTCCTCGCCATATTTGAAGAAAATACGAACCAAGTCATGATAGTCATAGTGGTTCACCACTTCATAGGCTGTCAGACTCGCTTCCTGATTCATCCGCATGTCCAGTGGCGCATCCTTTTTATAAGAAAAACCACGCTCACGCTGGTCCAATTGAGGACTAGACACTCCCAAGTCATAACAAATTCCATCAATTTCCTGAACACCAGCTTCGCGCAAACGTGCCTGTAAATGACGGAAATTATCCTTGATAAAAGTCACCATCCCCTTTTCAATGTAAGGTGCCAAACGTTTTTGCGCATTGTCAATGGCATTCTGGTCCTGGTCAAAGGCATAGAGATGGCCTTTTTCACTTAATTTGCTTAATAAATATTCGCTATGGCCTGCTCCACCCAAGGTCGCATCAACGTAGATACCCTCAGGCTTTACGTCGAGCATATCAATCGTTTCGTGGAGTAAGACCGTTACATGATGAAATTCTTTTGTCATATCTTATCTATTTTACCACAAATCTGACTAGCTTGCACTAGTCAGACAAATAGACCAAAAACAAGTAAGATTTCTTTAAGAAATATGTCAAATATGCTTGACATCTACTCCATAGAAGAATATAATATAGTCAAATATATACGACACAAATCAGAAAGGAGTCCAGATGAATCGTGTGAAAGAATTTCGCAAGGAACTGGGCATTTCCCAGCTCGAACTCGCCAAGGATATCGGTGTCTCGAGACAAACCATCAATATGATTGAAAACGACAAGTACAATCCAACCCTGGAACTCTGTCTCAATCTCGCCCGCAGCCTCCAAACTGATCTCAACAGTCTCTTTTGGGAGGATGATTTTTAAAAAAGGAGCCAACTCATGAAAAAAGAAACCTTTACTGAAAAACTGATCAAACGCACATACGGTAATTCTGGTCCCCTTGACGAATACAAACGGCGTGAGGCCGATCGTATCGGTAACCAAGTCTTTATCATCCTCTTTTATCTGATGATTTTCGGAAATCTTATTCCACTCCTTCTGGCCTATAAATACCCTCAAGAAGTGGCTCTAATCTATCCTCCTCTGATTTTAGTGATTGCCCTCATCGCTGCTGGCTATCTCACCTACCAAATGCAAAAAACAGGGATTACAACTATTGAACCAGATATGCTGAGTGAGAAAGAAAGTAAGCAACTATACTACCCAGGTCTTAAAGCAGGTTTGTTCTTTGGTCTATGGATGTTTTTTATAACTCCTCTTCTCAGTATACTCATAGGTGACAGTCAGGACTATTTTCATTCTCTTCTCACTATAAGAAATGGAGTATCAAGCATTCTCGGTTCTATCTTCTTCGGAGCAAGCATACAGTTCCTCATCTCCCGTCGCATTGAAAAAGCTAAGAAAGATCAAGATGAGGATTAGGAGGAAACTCATGAAAAAAGAAAAGAAGCAGTTACGTTATCCTGGTCTAAAAGCAGGTTCGATTTATGGAACAGTGATATTTTTTATAATTCCACTCATTGATACTCTAACAAGTGAAAATCCAAATTTTATCAGTTCTCTTCTAAATACAAAACATATTTTTAAAACTATACTGGGAGCTTTCTTTTTCGGAGTGATGATACATATTGTCGACTCACTTCGTATTGCAAAAACTAAAAAAGACCAAGATTAGGAGGTGCCCTATGAAATCATTACTAACTTTACTGACCTATCATCTTTTGTTCAGTTCTCTGCTCATCTTCATCATCATTTCAGGGAACTTGCCAATCGACGAGACATTCCTCGTGCTAGTCTTTATTCTAGCACTTAACAAAGTACTGACTTATCTAAAGATTGACTCCCCAAAAACGCGCACACTTAACTTAGCACTATACTTTATGATTCTATCCTTACCACAACTGACGCTCATTTCAAGCAATTGGAAATATTATATACTGCTAACTATCGCTATCCTTTCTTCTATTACTTATCTTTATTATCTCTATCAATTCGTAAAAGAAAATCAGTAAAACCGCTCACTTAGGAGGTTACTAGCATGAAAAAAGAAGACTTGACCACTCGCCTACTCCGAAATCTCTTTCATATTCAAGGCCCTTTTGATGAATGCCGGCAAGAGATTATCTACAAAGCCTGTGCCCGTTCCATGGTCCAAATCGTTTATTCTTCCTTCTTTCTCTTCTTGTTTTATCTGTTATTTGGACGCTTCATAGAGGTCGTTCGCTATGCCATGCCCTACGTTTACTCTGGACTCATTTTTTTCATTACCTTAAAAACTCAAAAAGCCGTCAAAGAACTCCATCTGGAAAAAGATGACAAGTCAGAAATCATCCTCAAAACCTACAGCAAAGCCCAAATCAAATTTCGAAGCTGGATTGTGTTTATCGGTCTTCAGATTGGCCTCTTTACCCTACTCATCTTTCATAAAGTCTTCGTTCAGCAGATGTCCCTTTCAGATTTTGGAAAGTTGCTCGTGCAATTCGATAAAAGTGTTCCATTGCTGATGTATGGTCTGATTATCGGTAGCATTTTTGGAACCCTGACCTACGGATTTCTATCACTACAGGAGGAGAAAACTCCTAAAAATATCAAACAGAAGGAGAAAAGCAAGCAATGACTTCACTATACGATTTTTCAGTCTTGAACCAAGACCATCAAGAAACTCCACTAGAGACCTATCGTGGCAAGGTTCTCTTGGTTGTCAACACTGCTACTGGATGTGGTTTAACGCCCCAGTACCAAGGACTTCAAGAACTCTATGATCGCTATCAAGAACAAGGTTTTGAGATTTTAGACTTCCCTTGCAATCAGTTTATGGGACAAGCACCAGGCAGCGCAGAGGAAATCAACACCTTCTGTAGCCTACATTATCAAACCACCTTCCCACGTTTTGCCAAGATCAAGGTCAACGGTAAGGAAGCAGATCCCCTCTATGTTTGGTTGAAAGAACAAAAATCTGGCCCACTAGGAAAACGAATCGAATGGAATTTCGCTAAGTTTCTCATCGGTCGAGATGGGCAGGTCTTTGAACGCTTCTCTTCAAAAACAGACCCTAAACAAATTGAAGAGGCGATACAAAAATTACTCTGACTTTTTTTGAATACATTCTTTCATTCAGTTTAATTCTTGAAAGGATGTATTTTTTTCTTTAAAAAGTGAAAGAATTTCTTTAAATTAGGTTTACTTTCTCTATTGCATTTCTTGGAACAATTTAGTATATTTGTTATGTTAAGGTTTTTAGGTTATTTTAAAGATTAAGATAACAATTTTAATTTTTTTATTCTAAAATGAAAGCGCTTAAACAGAGGGGGTAATTAGTCTCAAACTATTGCACAAAATCTAACTATCGCTAAAGAAAATCGTTTCCAAGTCATACTTGGGCTCAGACAGTAGCTGACTGTCTTGATTCAAACTAGGAGTACATTATGAATCGATACCTTTTTGAAAAAGAGCAAACTTTTAGCATCAGAAAATTAACCGTTGGAGTTGCTTCGGTTATGGTCGGACTCGCTTTTTTTGCATCTGGTACAGCACTAGCTGACGAAGCAAAAATTGAAACTACAAGCTCTCAACCAAATGTAGAAAAATTGGCCGAAGTTGAAAAAATCAAACCAGAAGTCAAAAATGAAAGTCCTGTAATTTCTACACCTCAAGAGTCAGAGAAAGCAGAGAAAACTGTTAAACCAGTAGAAGAGAAGACTGTAGCAGAAACTAAAACTACTGACTTGCTTCCTGAAGAAATCCACGATCAAGCTTATCCTGATGCACCTGTTAAAAACATAGATACTTCAGCAATCGTAGACAAGAAGGATAGCCCTAAAGTTGAGACAGAAAGCATTCTAAAAAACAAGGAAGAACTTCCAAAAGAAGCTGAAAATGGTAATCGTGCGATTATCAACGGTGGTCTAGATTTGAAGCACGTCCCTTATGAAGGACAACCTGCTACTGCTGCTAGTATGATTTACACTATTTACAATGGTGGTTCCCAACGCTATATCGTGTCTGGTTCTGGTATTTTTGTGGCACCAAATGTCATCTTGACTGTTGCCCACAACTTTTTAGAATCAAACCGTGATACAAAAGAAGGACATATTCGAGGCGGAGATTCTGCTAAGTTTTACTATAACCTCGGTTCTAATTCTGCTGTTCGCAATTCTCAACCTGTAACGGGTAATACTACTCTATTCAAAGAAGAAGATATTCATTTTTGGAACAAGAAAGAATTTGGAAAAGGATATCAAAATGACTTGGCTGCTGTTGTAGCACCTGTTCCTCTTCAAATCGCTAGTCCAAATAAAGCTGCTACCTTTGTTCCTTTGGCAGAAAACAAAACCTATCAACCAGGGGACCCTGTTAGCACGATTGGGTATCCAACTGACTCAAGCTCACCTGAGCTCAAAAAACCAATTGTAGCTGGTCAACTTTACAAGGCTGATGGTGTCGTGAAATCTGTTGATAATTATGATGATAAAGGCTCAAAAGGCATCACCTATCATATGACTTCTGTTTCAGGCCTTTCAGGTGCTGGTATTATCAACAGTGATGGTAAAGTAGTCGGTGTTCACCAACACGGCACAATTGAAAACGGCATCCCTGACAAAGACCGTTTCGGTGGTGGGATCGTCCTCTCACCTGAGCAAGTCAAATGGGTAAAAGATATTATCGCAAAATATGGCGTCAAAGGTTGGTACCAAGGTGATAACGGGAAACGATATTACTTTACTCCTGAAGGAGAAATGTTCAGAAATAAAACTGCTGTTATTGGTGAAAATCAATATTCTTTCGATGAAAATGGTGTTGCGACACTCATTAAAGGAATCGATTACGGACGTGTAGTTGTTCAACACGTAGATGAAACTGGTAATCCAATCAAAACTGATGATACTTTTGTTGAAAAAACTGAAGTTGGAACAGCTTTTGATTATAACTTCAAAAAAGAAATCGCTAAGACTGACTTCTATACAAAAAATCAAGAGAAATACCAGATTGTCTCTATTGATGGCGTCGAAATCAACAAACAACTCAAAGATGAGTGGACCTACAACGTCGTCAGCAAAACAGCTCCAGGAACACGGGTCATCAAGGTGGTTTATAAAGTGAATAAAGGTTCATTTGCCATTCATTATCGTTTGAAAGGCTCAGAGCAAGAATTAGCAGATGTTGTTACTGATAATAATGACGGAAAAGAATACGATGTTTCCTTTGTAAACACTTTTGAAGCAAAAGAAATCGCAGGCTACCGCGCAATCACTCCACGCTTAGAAGCCAGCATCCAGCACAAGGGTGTGAATGATGTTGTCTTTGAATACGAAAAAATCTCTGATAGCTCTAATCCGACTTCAACTGTTTTACCTGCTGCTCATCCAGAAGATCAAGAAACAGAAATTGGAAATCACGGTCCCCTTCCAAGCAAGGCTCAACTTGATTATCACAAGGAAGAATTAGCTGCCTTTATCCACTATGGTATGAATACTTATACTAATTCTGAGTGGGGACATGGAAATGAAGACCCTAAAAACTTCAATCCAACTAACTTAGATACAGATCAATGGATCCGTACTCTAAAGGAAACTGGCTTTAAACGAACTATTATGGTTGTCAAACACCACGATGGTTTCGTTATTTACCCATCTAAATATACAAATCATACCGTAGCTGCAAGTCCATGGAAAGATGGAAAGGGTGATCTTTTAGAAGAAATCTCTAAATCGGCTACTAAATACGATATGAACATGGGTGTTTACCTATCACCATGGGATGTTAATAGCCCTAAATATAAGGTAGCTACTCAAAAAGAATACAACGAATACTACCTCAATCAACTAAAAGAAATCCTTGGTAATCCAAAATACGGTAATAAGGGTAAATTTATCGAAGTTTGGATGGATGGAGCACGCGGTAGCGGTGCCCAAAAAGTAACCTACACTTTTGATGAGTGGTTCAAATACATCAAGGAAGCTGAAGGAGATATCGCTATCTTCTCTGCCGAACCAACAAGTATCCGTTGGATTGGAAATGAGCGTGGTATCGCCGGTGACCCTGTATGGCATAAGGTCAAGAAAGCAAACATCACCGAAAATGTTAAGAACGAATACCTTAACCACGGTGACCCTGACGGAGATATGTACTCTGTAGGAGAAGCAGACGTTTCAATCCGTTCTGGTTGGTTCTACCACGATAACCAGCAGCCAAAATCTCTCAAAGAATTGATGGACATCTACTTCAAGTCTGTTGGTCGTGGAACCCCACTCCTTCTCAATATTCCACCAAACAAAGAAGGAAAATTTGCAGATGCGGATGTAGCTCGCTTGAAGGAGTTCAAAGCAACCCTAGACCAAATGTATGCGACTGACTTCGCCAAAGGTGCCACTGTAACAGCAAGTTCTACTCGTCAAAACCACCTTTACAAGGAAAGTCACCTGACAGACGGTAAAGATGATACTAGCTGGGCGCTCTCAAATGATGCCACAACTGGTAGTTTCACAGTCGATTTAGGACAAAAGAGACGCTTTGACGTTGTCGAACTTAAGGAAGACATTGCCAAAGGTCAACGTATCTCTGGTTTCAAGATTGAAGTCGAAATCAACGGACGCTGGGTGACTTACGGGGAAGGTTCAACTGTTGGTTACCGTCGCTTGATTCAAGGTAAACCTGTAGAAGCACAAAAAATCCGTGTAACTATCACTGGTGCTCAAGCAACTCCAATCTTAACCAACTTCTCAGTCTACAAGACACCAAGTAGTATCGAAAAGACAGACGGCTACCCTCTTGGACTTGAATACCACTCAAATACAACAGCGGATACAGCCGGTACAACTTGGTACAATGAATCTGAAGGTGTTCGTGGTACTTCTATGTGGACCAATCAAAAAGATGCCAAAGTAAGCTATACTTTCACAGGAACCAAGGCCTATGTCGTCTCTACAGTTGACCCAGGTCATGGAGAAATGTCCGTCTACGTTGATGGCCAAAAAGTTGCGGATGTGCAAACTAAGAACACTAGCCGTAAACGCAGCCAAAAAGTATATGAAACAGACGATTTAGCACCTGGCCAACATACCATTACCCTTGTTAATAAAACAGGTGAACCAATTGCTACAGAAGGAATCTACACTCTAAACAATAACAGCAAGGGTATGTTTGAGCTTGAAGCAACTTCTTACGAAGTCGAAAAAGGAAAACCAGTCACTGTTAAAATTAAACGTGTTGGTGGAAGCAAGGGTACTGCTACTGTTCGCTTCATCACAGAACCTGGAACTGGGGTTCACGGTAAAGTTTACCAAGATACAACTCAAGATGTGACTTTTGAAGATGGAGAAACAGAAAAGACTGTTACCATCCCAACGATTGACTTTACAGAACAAGCCGACTCTATCTTTGACTTCAAAGCCAAGCTCACTTCTGTTTCTGATGGTGCTTTACTCGGTTTTGCTACCGATGCAACCATCCAAGTGATGAAAGCTGAATTGCTGATCAAGGATCAAACAAGTTATGATGACCAAGCTAGTCAGTTGGATTACAGTCCTGGCTGGCACCATGAAACCAATTCAGCAGACAAGTACCAAAAAACGGAGTCTTGGGCTTCCTTTGGTCGCTTAACTGATGAACAAAAGAAAAAGACAACTGTCACAGCCTACTTCTACGGTACTGGACTTGATATCAAGGGCTATGTTGATCCAAATCATGGTATCTACAAAGTCTTCCTAGATGGCAAAGAAGTTCCTTACCAAGACGGCATGGGAAATGCGTCGACTATTGAGGGCAAGAAATACTTTAGCGGTCACGCTGCTCAACGTCAAGGCAATCAAACTCTGGTTAGCCTAAAAGGTCTTGATGAAAACTTGCACGCAGTCACCCTTCAACTAGATCCTGATCGAAACGATTTGTCTCGAAACATCGGTATCCAGGTGGATCAATTCATCACTCGTGGTGAAGGAAGTGAACTCTACAGCAAAACACAAATCCTTCAATCTCTCTCTAAATGGAAAGACGACTTATCTAACTTTGATCCAAGTGGTTTGAAAAATACAGCAACTGCACGCCAAGCGTTCAAGTCTAATCTTGATAAACTCACTGCACAATTAAGTTCTGATACTGTAAATGTACAAGATGTGATGTCAACAGTCACTGCTTTGCAAGATATTCTTAGCAAAGACGAAAATTACCGAAAACCTGGAGACGAAACAAGTCCAGAACAACCAGTTGAACCAAAACAACCGGAACAGCCTGAAATCAATTACGATAAGGATATGACTAGCTTGACTGAAGCTATCAAGAAAAAAGTGGCTGAGCTTGGTGCCAACAACGATGCTAAGAAGAGATTAGTTGAAATTACTGATAAAGCAATCGCAGCTATCCAAGAAGCCAAGACTCAAGAAGACGTCAACAAAGCCCTCAATAACGCTCTTGAACAAATCAAGCAATTGCAACCTAGCCAACCAGAACAACCAGTTGAACCGAAACAACCTGAACAGCCTGAAATCAATTATGATAAGGCTATGGCTAGCCTGACTGAAGCTATCGAGAAAAAAGTGGCTGAACTTGGTACTAACAACGATGCTAAGAAGAAATTAGTTGAAATTACTGATAAAGCAATCGCAGCTATCCAAGAAGCCAAGACTCAAGAAGACGTCAATAAAGCCCTCAATAAGGCTCTTGAACAAATCAAGCAATTGCAACCTAGCCAACCAGAACAACCAGTTGAACCAAAACAACCGGAACAGCCTGAAATCAATTATGATAAGGCTATGGCTAGCCTGACTGAAGCTATCGAGAAAAAAGTGGCTGAGCTTGGTGCTAACAACGATGCTAAGAAAAAATTAGTTGAAATTACTGATAAAGCAATCGCAGCCATTCAAGAGGCTAAGACTCAAGAAGATGTCAATAAAGCTCTCAATAAGGCTCTTGAACAAATCAAGCAATTGCAACCTAGCCAACCAGAACAACCGGTTGAACCGAAACAACCTGAAAAACCAATTACTTCTTCAAGTCCTGAAGAAGGGGTTAAAGAGCTTGTCTTCCAACTCCCAAGTTTGGAGATTGTTAAGAAGGCAGTACCATTCAAGACTATCCGTCGCGAAAATCCACAATTAGACAAAGGGAAAGAACAAGTTCTATCAGAAGGGAAAGATGGTGCTATAATCGAGTATATCGAAGTAGATGGCAGCAATCGTAAGGTAGTTCAAACCGAATCAACTCCAGCTCTAGACCGAGTGATTGAAGTTGGGACTAAACAAAGTTCTGTAGGAACAGATACTCCACCAGTTGTGACTCTTCCTGAGTACCTTCTACCAAAAGAACCTGAAAAACCAATTACTTCTTCAAGTCCTGAAGAAGGAGTTAAGGACCTTGTCTTTAAACTTCCAAGTTTGGATATTGTCAAGAAGGCAGTACCATTCAAGACTATCCGTCATGAAAATCCAAACTTAGATAAAGGAAAAGAGAAAGTTCTAGCAGAAGGGAAAGATGGTGCTATAATCGAGTATGTCGAAGTAGATGGTAGCAATCGTAAGATAGTTCAAACTGAATCAACTCCAGCTCTAGATAGAGTAATTGAGGTTGGAACTAAACAAAGTTCTATAGGAACAGAGGCGCCACCAGTTGTGACTCTCCCTGAGTATGTTCTACCTAGAGAAACTGAAAAACCAGCTCCTGCAGTTGTAACAGAAGATTCACCAAGAAAAGATGAAAAAGCACCTGTTGCTACTACAGTTAAACAAGACAAGGAAAAACAACTCCCAGAAACTGGAGAGCAAGAAGCAAATGCCTTCTTATTCTTGGCTGCTATTACTTCAGTATTGTCTCTACTCATCTTCCAAAAGAATTTCAAAGACTAATTAAAATCTTTACTTAATTCTTTTCAATGATTCTAGCTCCCCCAAAGAGAAGGCCAGCCGGTCTTCTCTTTTTCTATATATAAATCAAAAAATATCCATAAATTTCTATGGATATCTTAGTATCTATAAAACAGAATGATTATTTGGGATAAGTATTTTCGAATTCAACTACGATATCAAGTACACAATCATCCAAAAAGATGGAGCTCTTATCTGATTTAATCAGAAATACCATAATAATCTGCTGCAAGCTCTCCGCAGATAACTACAATAGTGTACACCAGAGAACGAGCTCATCTCCTACCAAATCTACTAGCCACTATTTTAACTCCGGCATATACATAGATCCTATTTCTGGGACACTCTTTCTCCGTTACCACCCTAAAATAAAATCTATGCTCCCGCCCATCCTTGGCATTTTCCTTGTTTAAAACAAAGTAGTTTTTCTGATTCATCGCCATGGTTCGTAGGATGTCATCAATCAAGAAAGTCAAGGGTACGTTCATGGCAGAGTATTTTTGAAAATCCTCTTCAAAACGAATATAGTTATCTGAAAAATAATCCATCTGCAGTTTGTTTTCATACAGCTCTTTTCTAGTCATAAACTCCCTCCTCCCACAGTCGAATTTCGAGGACATCTGCAACATCTATCAACCTATATCCCTCGTTTGTCCTAATAGATAGAGTCTGAGGCGATAACTCTCTCACCACACCGATGATAGTGGTTTTCTGCTTCTTTTCCTTTAGCACAAAACTTCCCCTAAGTTGGCCAACATAAAGCTGAGAAAGCAAGTGCAACTTCTCATCTGGAGTCAAATCCATCGAAAAATCAACCCGGCTTTTTTCTTCACTGAGCGAACTGGTGTGTTCTGAAAGGTAAAATCCCATCCACTTCTGCATACCTGGATCTTGATAATCTCGCGCGGATTGAAAGGGTAAATAAGAACGATCAATCATTTTAATCCATCTAATCCTCCAGCAGAATGTCCCCCAATCAGCTTGCTTCTAGCAAGACTCCTAGAGGCTTCTTCCAGTGCATTTGCTCTTAAAAGGGAAGTGAAACCAAATTGTTCCCGAATGGAGTCAATGGCCGTCTGGAGCCTTTCTTCTTTTTCTAACTTGTCAACATCGTCAAAGAGAGATATCAAACCAAAGGACTCATCCACAAATCCTGAATAGTTGATTCCAACACTTCTGACTGCTCCTGAAGTGTATTTGTTATGAAATAACTTCAAAACATAATCCGTTAAGACAGCTGTATTATTGGTCGGTTCGACCTTCATTTGTGTGTGAATAGACGACCTGACCTCCTGTTTAGAGAAACCGACATAGATAGAGACAAGGGTTGTTTTCTTGCCAGACCTTCTCAGTCTAATAGCCACCTGCTCCGCCATTTCCCGGAGAATAATTTCAATATCACGTAGCTTCACGTAGTCTCTCGGCAAGATTTGAGAATTCCCCAAGCCCTTGGATTTGGCTTTATAGGGCTTATGAACATTGCTCTCATCAATCCCGTTAGCATGAAACCACAAACGAAGACCAGCCTGACCCAGAGCTTTTTTTAGCTGGTCGGGATTGCTGGTTGCCAATTTCTTGATGGAATAAATCCCCAGAGCATGCAAGCGTTTCTCCATCCGCCTGCCAATTCCCCAAAAGTCGGTCATCTTGGGAATGGACCAGACCTTCTCTTCCACATCCTGGTAAGACCAGTTGGCCCTCATGGTCGGAGTGTGCTTGGCCTCATTATCCAGAGCCAACTTGGCTAGTAAGGGATTGGCATTGGACATACCTACTGTAGAGTAGATCCCTGTCTGCCTCCAAATATCCCTCTGAATACGGGCAGAAAGCAGATCCAGCTTGTCTTTGCGAGAGAGACTCTTATCTGGGATGAAATAGTTGAGTGAACTAGTCAGATCAATAAAGCCCTCATCGATAGAGTAGGGATAAATATCATCTGGACTGCCATAATTCTGAAAGATTCGCTGGATTTCCATATTGACTGCAATGTACTCGTCCATTCGAGGAGGGACAATCAAGGTCACTTGAGCCCAATCTTCGATGTAGCGAACATAGTCTGAGTCGGTAGGTAGCCCTTGCTTTCGAGCATTGTAATAGGAAAATTTTCGCGTTTTGATATCAAAAGGCAAATCATAGGCCCGACCAACATTTGACTTGCCAAAAATCTTCTTAAACAGGGGAGAGGAGGCTAGGATAAGACCAGTTGAATTATCCGCGCGACTCATGACACAAAGCGAGGTTTTCAGCGGATGTAAGCCCCGTTTCACGCACTCAACACTGGCATAAAAGGATTTCATATCGACAAAGGCAATGTCACTTTTGGGCTCTCTGGAATAATCAAAGTAGCCCATTGACTAGCCCTCCATCGGTACAAAGTTCCCAACGATAATCCCCACAATCCGAGGATCTTCCTCATAGGAGATGAAAATATCCTTGTATTTAGGATTGATAGAGACCAGACGCAGGCCATCTTCCTCCCTATAGACTCGTTTGATATAGGTCTGGTTGTTGCAAACCACTGCATAAACAGCCCCATCATAGTCAAATCCTGTCTCTCGAATCAGAGCTACTGAACCATTTTGATATTTAGGTTCCATGGAGTCCCCAGACACCCAGGACGCAAAATCATGGGCTAGTTCCTCATTAAAGTAAACCGTATCAAAATTCTGATCATCGTAGACTGAAGCCCCAATCCCTGCTGACATGCGTTCATAAACACGGTACTCGTAGAGGCGCTCTGGCATGGGAGCCACTTTCTGAGCCTGTTCTTCTTGAGCCAGGTTGCGAGCATAGAGAACAACCTTCTCCTGCCCTTGCTTGGAGAGGCTATGGTAGAGACGGACAATCTCGATCTGAGTAAAATATCCTTTTGGTACTTTTAAAATATTCTCTAGCTGAAACACCTTCTCCTTGGACGGTTCCTTGACTCCACGTTCCCAAGCCGAGTAAGCCTGAAAACTAATCCCAAGTTTCTCTGCAATTTCCTTCTGTGTCAGTTTTAACTCTTTCCTCCGAGCCTTTAATTTTTCTGGCTGATACATACTTCACCTCCTATTATGATACTTTAATGGACATTATCTCCCTTAGAAAGACTAATCGATGCTTGAATCCATATTTTTAAAACTCAACCAATACGGTTTAGTTTTATTATATAAAAAAAGTGGACGGTTGTCTACTAGGAATATCTATTTCTGCTACACACTTAATAGTGGTATTGACCTTGTTCTATATATGTGCTAGAATTATTGTTATATATTCAATGAAAGGCTTTACACAATATGTTTCCATTCATGCCGGCGGCACGAGCAAAAACTGTTTTTGATATTCCTTATCAAAGATTGTATCAACTTGGTTTTAAAGGATTAATTTTTGATATCGATCAAACTCTTGTGATGCATGGTGCCCCTGCTACAGAACAAGTTATTGAACTTTTTCAAAATCTCAAAGCCATTGGTTTCCAAATTTTTCTTTTGTCAAACAACGACGAAGAAAGAATATCAGAATTTAATCAACACTTATCTGTGCCTTTTATTCCTCTTTCTGACAAACCAAATCCTAAGAACTTTAAAAAAGCTCTTGACATGATGCAGCTAAAGCCATTTGAAACAGTTATGATTGGAGATCAACTTTTTACAGATGTCCTGGGAGCTAGTCGGGCAAATATCTCCACTATCTTGGTTGATTTTTTATATGATCCTAAAGAAGGCGGAATTGGTAAAAAACGATGGGTTGAAAAATTAATACTTCATACTTACCCATTTTTGAGACAAAAAAATAAAAATTTAGATGTGATCAAAAAGGAGAAACAACATGGTTTTTTGGAATAAGGATCTATTATTTTGTGAAATTAGTCCTACAACATATAAAATCTCTTTAAAAAAAGAAAATCTAAAACGACATATCCAGAACTTTAAACAAGGAAAAAAATTCTCTAAGATTCGTCAAGAAAAGATATTACCTAACTTAGTTTCATCATATTCTACCCAACTGATAAAACATGGTCCTGGAATTGATATTACTCTTCAAAAAGGAAAAGCTACCAACATACAGATTGCTAGTAAAAATCTAAATAACATTATCATTCATCCAGGAGAAGAATTTTCTTTTTGGAGTTTAGTTGGTAATACAACTAAGAAAAAAGGATACCAGGAAGGGCGAGTTATTGTTAATGGTAAAGTAGAACCTGATATTGGTGGCGGGCTATGTAATTTAGCTAACTTGCTTCATCTTTTAATTGTTCATAGTCCTATGGAAATTACAGAATTTCATTCTCACTCTGATGCATTAGACCCTGATAAAGGTACTCGGAAACCATTTGCAAATGGAACTTCTGTACAGTATAATCATCAGGACTATCGTTTTAAAAATAATACTGACCAACTTATTCAATTGAGAACATGGACTGAAAATGAAATTCTCTTCGGGGAATTAAGAAGTGAATCACAATTTCCGTTCACTTATCAGATAGTTGAAGAAAATCATCATTTCAAAAAAGAAGGCAATTATTACTATCGCAACTCCATGATTTATCGTGAAAAACTTGATAGAATAACTGAACAAACTTTGGAAAAAGAGCTTATTTTGAAAAATCATTCAAAAGTCATGTACGATCCGAAACTCATTCCTAAAGAAATGATTAGACAGTAACCTAAGTACTTTTATTTTTAAGAAAAATAACTTAGAATTAACATCAAAAGGAACATTTATGAACTCACCTAAATTAATTGTTATGCTGACGCATAATGATCACACAATTGAAAATGCACGAGAAATCTTCGAATCATGTAAGAACACCAAAGCCGAATTTTGGGGATTTAAAGAAAAACCACTTCCAATTTCGGAAATGAAGTCTTTATTTTCAGAAATGAAATCTTACGGTAAAACTACTTTTCTTGAAGTTGTGGAATACGATGAAGAGAATGGTCTTCAAGGTGCACGAATTGCAAAAGAATGCGGATGCGATGTTTTAATGGGGACTGTCTACTTTGATTCAATCAACGAATTTTGTAAAGAGAATAACATAAAGTACATGCCATTCGTAGGAGAAATTAAAGAGCGTCCATCTATTTTGGAAGGTACTATAGAAAATATGATTTCTCAGGCGAAAGAATACTTAAAAAAAGGAGTCTATGGCTTTGACTTACTAGGTTACCGTTATACTGGCGACCCCTTGGAGCTAAATAATGCTTTTACTCAAGCCATACAAGCTCCCGTCTGTTTGGCCGGAAGTATTGATTGTTATGAACGGTTGAATGAAGTAATTGATACAAATCCTTGGGCATTTACAATCGGAAGTGCATTTTTTGAAAAAAAATTTGGTACAGAAATTCACGAACAGATTAATAATGTTTGTAATTATATAGAGAAATAAGGTAAAGTATACTTTGAAATTAATATACTCTCCTATATCAAATAAATTTTACTTTTATATCAACAAACTACTCTCAAAAAGTGAGACTTTTAATCTCACTTTTTGAGAGTAGTTTTGTATTTTGACTATCACTTTAGTAAATATTCAGCAAAAGATATTATAACTTTTATACTAAAAATAAGATCGAGAATTTTTAAAAATATGTATTAAAAATATTTCATGTTTCTGCTGTAAAAATCAATGGTGGAAATTTTTAGGGAAACTCTTGATTTTTAGACAAAAAAAGACATCCAAGAGAAAACTCTTGAATGTCTGTAAACGTTGATAGTATCGTATTGATTAACGTTTTGAGGCAACTGACTTCGTCAGGTTGCAGCCACATTTGTAAGCGACTAAAGTCGCAACAACTGTGTCAATTGCACCAATTTAGTAAGAAAATACAAAAAGAACACCCCGAAAGGTGCTCTCTGTAAGTATAGTAATTCTTTCGAATTAACGTTTACTAAATTGTGATGCTTTACGAGCTTTCTTAAGACCTGGTTTCTTACGTTCAACTTTACGTGAGTCACGTGTAAGAAGTCCTGCGCGTTTCAATGAATCGCGGAAGTCTGGGTCTACTTGAAGAAGGGCACGAGCGATACCGTGACGGATAGCTCCTGATTGACCTGCGTATCCACCACCTACAACGTTAACGAAAACGTCGTATGAACCTACAGTTGAAGTAACTGCGAATGGTTGGTTGATTACAAGACGAAGGTCAGCGTGTGGGATGTACTCTTCAACATCTTTTTTGTTAACAGTGATTTTACCAGTTCCTGGAACAAGGCGAACGCGTGCAACAGCGTTTTTACGACGTCCAGTACCTGTATATTGTGCTTGTGACATACTTTATTGTTCCTTTCCTTAGATAAGTCCTGAAATGTCAAGAACTTCTGGTTGTTGTGCAGCGTGAGTGTGCTCAGCTCCAACAAATACTTTCAACTTCATACCTTGAGCGCGTCCAAGAGTATTGTGTGGAAGCATACCTTTAACTGATTTCTCAATCAAGCGTACTGCATTTTTAGAACGAAGTTCACCTGCAGAGATTTGTTTCAATCCACCTGGGTGGTTTGAGTGAGTGTAGTAGATTTTATCAGTTGCTTTTTTACCAGTCAATTTAACTTTTTCAGCATTGATAACAATCACAAAGTCACCTGTATCAGTGTGTGGTGTAAATGTTGGTTTGTTTTTTCCGCGAAGTACGCTAGCAACTACTGCAGAAAGACGTCCAAGTGGTACATCAGTTGCGTCAACTACGTACCATTTACGTTCAACTTGGCCTGGTTTAGCCATAAATGTTGTTTTGTTCATGATTTCTCCTATATATAGTTCGATTTTTGTTTACGATGATGGGTGTTCCTTCCCATCGAAAAGTATTTGGAAGGTTCCGGGGCCTTTCAAATGGGGTAAACAATACCGCCTACTATAATACCAAATTTCACCCCTAAAAGTCAATAGATATGAAAAATATTTTTCTGAATTCCACTCTTTTTATCTCTAAAAAACCTCGCTTTCGCGAGGCTCTTCTATTTATAAGATAAGGCACGTTTAAAGGTTTTCCAAGGACCTAAATCATCTGTTTGCAGAACGAGACTAGCATACATACGTCCGATAAAGACTGTTGCCGTTACTGCAAAAGCAATCGTAATAGCAAGGGAAATCCAAGCTTCTAACCCATTTGCATAACCATTAATAGCTCTAAATGGCATGAAGAAAGTCGAAATAAAGGGAATATATGAACCAATCTTCAAGATGAGATTGTCACCAGCTGCACCTAGAGCTGTCACTCCAAAAAAACCACCTATAATCAAAATCATCAAAGGCGACAAGGCTTTTCCTGAGTCCTCAGGACGAGAAACCATAGAACCTAGGAAGGCTGCTAAAACAACGTACATAAAGAGGCTAACCAAGACAAACAATAAGGTGTTGAGCGAGAAAGCCTCTCCTATATGGTTTAAAATACCAGATTGTGCCAAGATTGGTAGGTCTTTAAAGAGAAGAATGGCAGCAAGTCCACCCACGACATAAATGCCAATATGGGTCAAAATCACAAGAAGCAGAGCCAGCATGCGAGCGTAGAAATAATGACTAGCTTGGATACTAGAGAAGACCACCTCCATAATTTTGGTTCCTTTCTCGCTAGCCACTTCCTGAGCAGTGACACTAGCATAGGTAATCAAAATCATATAAAGGAAGAAACCAAGCCCTGCGGCCGCAATGGTTTGAACAATTTTTTTGTTTTCCTTGGATTCATCAATTTTCTCCGTAAAGTTAACTGTTTGTTCCAAGCGTTTTTCCTGTTCTTGTGACAAATTGGCTGCCGAACGATTGAGTTGATCTTGAAGCTCATTTAACTTGCTCGTTACTCCTAGCTTAATAGCACTCTCAAGAGAAGTTTCACCATGATAGACGGCCTTGAGGACGCTGTCCTCTTGGTCAATGGTTAGGTAACCCTTGATTTTCTCATCTTTGATAGCAGCTTGGGCACTGGCTTCATCCTGATAATCAAAGTTGATACCGTTGGTACCCTTAAGCCCATCTCCCACAGATGGCACAGTTGTTACTACTGCTATCTTACTATTCTTAGCCATAGAAGACCCTTGGAGATAGCCAATTCCTCCAGAGAGACCGATAAACAAGAATGGTGAAATCACCATAAAGAAGAAACTCCACGATTTGACATGTCGAAGATAGGTTTCCTTCATTACAACCCACATATTTCTCATACTTCCACCCCTGATTCTAGTTTAAAGATTTCATCGATTGTTGGCGCTTGCTGGTCAAAGGTTGCGATGTATTGCCCCTGAGTCAAGATTGGGAAGAGTTCCCTTCCAGCGCTCTCATCCTCCAAGATCAATTTCCAACTGCCTTGTTTGGTCAAGCTCACCTGTTTGACATGAGGAAGGTTTTCCAATTCTTCCTTGCTTCGTTCACTTGAAACAAAGAGACGCGTTTTCCCGTATTGATTGCGAACATCCTGAACTGGTCCATGCAAGACCACACGGCCATCTCGAATCATGAGAATATCGTCACAAAGCTCCTCAACATTG
Organism: Streptococcus symci; assembly: GCF_006385165.1. GTDB lineage: Bacteria > Bacillota > Bacilli > Lactobacillales > Streptococcaceae > Streptococcus > Streptococcus symci. The sequence goes on from NZ_VFJA01000004.1 coordinate 119,152, forward strand.
GTCATGACATGATCAGAAAAGATAATGGTTGCTCCGCGCTCTTTTTCCTGAAAAATGACTTGCTTGAGCAATTCTGTATTGACTGGGTCCAATCCACTGAAAGGCTCATCCAAGATAATCAAGTCTGGCTCATGAATCAGAGTAATAATGAGCTGAATCTTCTGCTGATTTCCTTTTGACAGACTCTTAATTTTATCTGTCAGCTTTCCTTTCACTTCCAACCTCTTCATCCATTGAGGGAGTTTTTCCTTGATTTCCTTAGCGTCCATACCTTTTAGAGTCGCCAAGTAACGAACTTGTTCAAGGACTGTCAATTTAGGCATGAGACTGCGTTCTTCAGGTAGATAGCCAATCCGAGCGTAAGTCTCCTGACGAATATCCTGACCATCTAGACTGATTTCTCCCTGGTATTCTAAAAATTTCAAAATACTATGGAAAATCGTTGTCTTCCCAGCACCATTTTTCCCTACTAATCCCAAAATACGACCTGGTCGCGCTTGAAAGTTAATACCAAACAAAACTTGCTTGGATCCAAAACTTTTCTCTAGACTTCTTACTTCTAGCATCTTTCACCTCCGAAATGTCTTGCACTCATTATACTCCTTTTTGATAGCCTTTACAATGATTTCTGTCCATTTTATCATCCTCATTTTAGTAAAAAATCTTGGGGTACTTTGAGTTATGAGTACATTATACAGTGCTAAATTCTAATTTATCTCTTCTGTTCCTCAACCGTCTATTTTTGATCCTGAATTGTTATTTGAAAAGCAAAAATCCACCCCGAAGGATGGATTGATACTTTAACGTACTTCTGCATTGACTTTTTCTTCGAGAGACGCTTGGATTTTTTCCATATAGCGTGCGACTTCTTCGTCCGTTAAGCTATCTTCTGGATTTTGGAAAGTCAAGCTATAAGCCATGGACTTCATACCTAGTCCCAATTTCTCGCCTGAGAAGACGTCAAAGAGTTTGATATCTGTCAAACGTTTCACGCCGGCAGCTTGGATAGCATCCACAACTTCTTGGTGAGTGACTTCTGCCTTGAGGAGAAGGGCAACATCACGGCTAACTGCTGGGAATTTGGTGATTTCCACAAATGGAGTAGCAGGTTGAAGCACAGCTTCGATAGCTGAAAGGTTTAGCTCAGCTACATACGTTTCTGGAATATCGTAAGCCTTAGCAGTGACTGGATGCACTTGTCCAAGGAAACCAAGAACTTGGTCACCGATTGAAATCACGGCTGTACGTCCTGGGTGAAGGCTAGCGATTTCAGATGTTGCCGTATAAGTTACTTGGAGTCCCAAACGAGCAAAGAGGGCTTCAAGGATTCCCTTAGCATAGAAGAAATCAACTGGAACTGCTGCTGTTTGGAAATCTTTTTCAGCAACCAAGCCTGTCAAGGCAAAGGCAAAGCTGTTGATTTCATTTGGAAGTTCTTCTTTTGGATTGCCTGTTTGTTCAAAGACTTTTCCAATCTCGTAAAGAGCCAAGTTTTTATTCTTACGAGCTACGTTGTAGGCAACGGTATCAAGGATACCTGAGATCATATTTTGACGGAGGACAGAACGATCTACTGTCATTGGCCACATGAGTTCAGTAAGGTTACTTGGTTGAGCTGTGAACTCAACTGCTTTTTCAGGCGTTGTCAGAGCATAGGTAATGATTTCTGTCAAGCCTGCCCCTTCCGCAATCGTACGAACTTGACGGCGAAGTTTTTGAGTTGCAGTCAATTCACCAGCTGTACCGTCATCTTTTGGAAGACTGGTTGGCAAGCGGTCATATCCATAGATACGAGCGATTTCTTCAAAGAGGTCTGCTTCGATGGTGATATCCCAACGACGACGTGGGACACTGACTGTAAAACTATCTGCATTTCCAGAAAGACCAAATCCAAGACGACGGAAGACATCTTCGACATCAGTGTATGAAAGCTCCGTACCAAGGACACGGTTGACGTCTGCAAGGGTAGAAGAAACTTCCACATCAGAAGTATCAAGTTCACCCGCTGAAACGATCCCCTTACGCAATGTCGCACCTGCAAGCTCAGCAATCATGCTAGCCGCCGCATCAAGGGCTTCGTTAACAGTTGCCACATTAATGCCTTTTTCAAAGCGAGAAGATGACTCAGAACGAAGATTCAGGCGACCGCTAGTCTTACGAATAGATTTTCCATTGAAAACAGCAGCTTCAAGGACAACACGACTAGATTTTTCCGAGATTTCTGTTGCTTGCCCACCCATGACACCTGCAAGAGCTACTGGCTTGTCTGCGACAGTGATAACTAAGTCATTCACGTCCAAGTCACGTTCTTCACCATCCAAGGTCACCAATTTTTCACCAGCACGCGCTTCACGCACACGGATGTCATTCCCCTCAAAGGTATCCAAATCAAAGGCATGCATTGGTTGACCAAAATAGAGTAGGATATAGTTTGTCACGTCCACTACATTATTGATTGGACGAATCCCTTCGTTCATGAGGAGATTTTGCAACCATTGTGGACTTGGTGCAATGGTCACATTGTCCAAGATACGAGCGGCATAGTAAGGCGCCTTGTCTGTCTCAATGCCCACAGAAAGAGCATCTGCTGCAGCTTGGTCAGTTTCTGAAAGAATAAATTCTTTAAAGTTGACTGCCTTGTCATAGATGGCTGCCACTTCGTGAGCCACCCCACGCATAGAAAGGGCATCCGCACGGTTGGGTGTGATAGAAAGTTCGATGATTTCATCATCCAAGTCTAGGTAAGAGAAGACTTCATCCCCAGGAACGGCATCTTCTGGCAAGATTTGGATACCATCTGCAAATTCCTTTGGTACAACAGAGTCAGAAATCCCCAATTCACCAAGTGAACAAATCATACCAAGTGACTCCAGACCGCGGATTTTCCCTTTTTTGATCTTGTAATTGTCAGCGATGCGTGCTCCTGGAAGAGCCACCATAACCTTGATACCAGCACGCACATTTGGGGCACCACAAACGATTTGACGGGCTTCTTCTTCGCCAACGTTAACCTGACAAACATGGAGGTGAGTTTCTGGCACATCTTCGCAAGACAAGACCTCACCGACGACAATTTTTGAGAGACCAGCAGCCGGTGATTCGACACCTTCTACCTCGATCCCTGTAGTTGACATTTTTTCAGCCAACTCTTGTGATGGCACATCAATGTCCACCAATTCTTTTAACCATTTATAAGATACAAGCATAATTTAGTTTTCCAGAATGACAGTTGTCACCCTAGTTCTTTTCCTTTCCTATCATTTCAATAGAAGAATCCTCTTCTTACCTTAATTTCTTTTTCAGTAACCAATCTGTATCTACTTTTTGACCAACCATAAAATGATGTTGGCTAAATTTTTCAAAACCATATCGATTATAAAACGCTTGAGCTTTTGTATTATGCTCCCAAACACCTAGCCAAGCCCAAGAAAAACTATTTTTTGTAGCAAGTTCAAGAGCGAATTCAAACAGTTGCTTACCGAGTCCAAATCCTTGGAATTTTTGTAGCACATAGAGACGTTGAATTTCAAAAGCATCCTCTAATTCTCTCTCAGTCTGAGCACTTCCCCAGTTGACTTTGAGAAAACCAGCTATCTCCTCTTCATGCATAATGAAATAGGTTTCGGATTCTGGATTTTCCAACTCAGTTGACAAAACTCTCAGACTATAAGCCTCTTCAAAGTATTCCTGTAACTGCTCTTCCGTATTATCATGCGCAAATGTTTCACGAAAGGTTTGTTTGGCTATTTTAGCCAACACCTCAACATCTACCTTTTCTACTTTTCTAATCATTATTTAAACTGTTCTGAGAAGCGGACATCTCCTTGGTAGAATCCACGGATATCGTTGATTCCGTAACGGAGCATAGCTACACGCTCTTGTCCAAGACCAAAGGCAAATCCAGAGTAAACAGTCGCATCGATACCACTCATTTCAAGGACACGTGGGTGAACCATACCGGCACCCATAATTTCGATCCAACCTGTTTTCTTACATACGTTACAGCCTTCTCCACCACACTTGAAGCAAGAAACATCCACCTCAACAGATGGCTCTGTGAATGGGAAGTAAGATGGACGCAGACGGATTTGACGCTCTTCACCGAACATTTTTTGAACGATCAATTGAAGCGTTCCTTGAAGATCTGCCATAGAAATGTTCTTCCCAACAACCAAGCCTTCAATTTGGTGGAACTGGTGACTGTGAGTCGCATCGTCCGTATCACGACGGAACACACGCCCTGGCGAGATCATCTTCAAAGGACCTTTAGAAAAATCATGGGCATCCATAGCACGCGCCTGAACTGGAGACGTGTGGGTACGGAGCAAGATTTCTTCAGTGATATAGAAAGTATCCTGCATATCACGAGCTGGGTGGTCTTTTGGAAGGTTCATACGTTCAAAGTTATAGTAGTCTTGCTCCACTTCAAAACCATCCACGACTTGGTACCCCATCCCTATGAAAATATCTTCGATTTCTTCACTGGTTTGTGTCAAAACGTGACGGTGACCAGTCGCAACTGGACGACCTGGAAGCGTCACATCGATACTCTCGCTAGCCAGTTGAGACGCGACTTTCTTTTCTTCCAAGAGCTTAGCTGTTTCTTCAAAGGCAGCTGTCAAGACATCACGAGCTTCATTGACATGTTTCCCAATGATTGGACGCATCTCAGCAGAAACATCTTTCATCCCTTTGAGGATTTCAGTGAGCGAACCCTTTTTACCAAGGACAGAGACACGCAAATCTTGCATCTCTTTTTCATTTTCAGCAGTAATCTGCTTCAAGCTAGCCAGCGTTTCTTCGCGAAGCGCTTTTAATTGTTCTTCAATAGTTGACATAATTCCTCCATCAGTCTCTCGTAGATAAAAAGAAAACCACATGCCAAAAACTCCACTCGGAGCGTTGACACGCGGTACCATCCGTTTTCATCTGACAAGTCAGACCTTCATTTCTAAATCCATTCGCAAGTGAATTCACCCAGCTTTCATATAGAGAGCTTGCAGTCACGGCTCTCCTCCCTGATATACTTCCCTTGAGTTACTAGTCTTGCAGATTTCTATTCAATTACTACATAGTTTATCAGATTTTTACCATTCTTGCAAGACCTATCTCACTTCTGCTTGCCTTTAAATCGCCATTGGAAGCGGAGCTTATCATAAAAGGGAAACTCGATAAACAAGACTCCCAAGCCCACACAGAGACTAGCAAGGACATCTGATGGGTAATGAACTCCCAGATAGACCCTTGATACCAACACACTGACTAGGTAGAGACCTAGCACGATTTGCACGATTTTTCTCCAGACTGGATCTTTCATCCGTTGACTGAGAATGACAATCAGAGTGCCTACCATCAAGGTTACAGCCAGAGAATGGCCACTTGGGAAGGAAAATCCCTTCTCCTCTACCAAGTGTAAAATAGTTGGCCGTGGGCGCTGGTAGATATTTTTAAAGGTCACGATTAAAAGACCTGCCAAAGACAGATTTCCCAGCATGAAGAAACTTTCTATCTTCCATCTCTTACGATAAAAGATAAAGGCTGCGATAGCAACCCATGTGATAATCACTGGGATATCAATCAAGCGTGTAATGGCCCTGAAAAGAATAGTCAAGTAATCTGGCAAGTCTCCTCGAACGGCAGTCTGTATCGGTTGGTCAAAACCGACTAGCGTTTCAGGGTAAAATTTGACCATATAGCCAAGAATAACGAAAAGTAAAAGGGCAAAACTGCCCTTCATTAAAAATGTTTGTTTATCTTTCATAATGTTTTAAGGTTGGTTTCAAGAGAACATACAACAACCAGAATGAAACGGAAAAGATGACACCCTCAATCAAGTTAAAAGGCAACACCATAGTCATTAGGTAGTTGGAAAGTCCCAAAATTTTTCCAATATCAAAGTTAGCAAACTTAGCGTACAAAGGAACAGCGTAAACATAGTTGAGAACCAACATAGCCACGGTTAAACCAATAGTCCCAGCTAGAGAGCCTAGTAGGAAACGAAGGGTTGTCCGTTCCTTTTTCCAAATCAAAGCAAATACGATGACAAAAACTCCCAAAGCTACGATATTCATTGGCAAACCAATGTAAGTATTCACTCCCTGGCTGTTAAGAAGCAATTTCAAGAGTGAGCGAAGCAAGAGAACTCCTAGAGCAGCAGGCAAATCCATGACCACCAGACCCACAAGGACTGGCAAGATACTAAATTCGATCTTGAGGAAGGATGCCGCTGGCAATAGCGGAAAGTCAAAGTACATCAGCACAAATGAGATGGCTGATAAAATCGCAATGGTCGAAAGTCGACGTGTGTTTGTCATAACAGGTTCCTCCAATTTTCTATAAAATCAGAAGAAGTTAGAAAGGATTCCTCTATCTATTCTCACTTTTTATATCCCAAAAGTTCCCTCTCACTCTATCAAGGAAATTCAAGCAAGCGGTTACAGTTTAGCTATAAATCTATCAGAACAGACAAAGCTATTCTTTCGTCTTCTCCCATCCAGACTATACTGTCGGTTGTGGAATCTCACCACATCAGCTTGCGCTCGCGGACTTATTTGGCTAAGATATTTTAGATTTATCTAGGCGTCGCAGTCGAAGATAATACTTAAAGTATATCGAGACAAGACAACGACGAGAAAACTAAAATAGATAGTCAAATTTACCGCCGGTCGGGAATTTCACCCTGCCCTGAAGACTCTTTTATCATAACAAAAAACGCTTGCAAGCGCAAGCATTTTGTTCATTTTCATTTTCATTTTTTATTTCAATTTATCCACTTCATAGGTGTGGACGAGCTCAAGACCTGCAAAGTTCTGCTGGCGGAGGGCCTCATAGACAATCATGCAGACGGTATTAGACACATTGAGACTGCGGACATGTTCATCATTCATAGGAATACGGAGAGCTTTCTCAGGATGTTCGCGCATAAAGTCCTCAGGCAAGCCCTTGTCTTCACGTCCAAAGAGAAAATAATGATCGTCGTCAGTCGATAAATCCACCTCAGAATACACTTTCTCAGCAAATTTTGAGATCAGATAGAGTTTGCCCCTCATCTGAGACATGAAATCCTCCAAACTCTCGTAAAAATAAATCTCTAGTTTATCCCAATAATCCAGCCCAGCTCGCTTCATCTTGCGATCATCGATAGGAAAGCCCATAGGCTTGATGATGTGGAGGGGAGAATTGGTTGCAGCGCAAGTACGCGCGATATTACCTGTATTTTGTGGAATTTGTGGTTCAAATAATACAATGTGATTTGTCATGACTTGCTTCCTTTCACCATTGCAAAAAAATAGCCACACTGCCCGGAGTCAAGCTCAGCAAACAGCGTGGTTAAGGCATCGTTAACTTACCTCACAACAGGTTTGAAGTAAATCAGCGAAACTACTTTCTTAGTATAACACTTTCAGAATCATTGTCAATAGAAACGACTTGATTTTTTCAATTTTTTCGAGCTATTTCCAAGAGTTGTAAAATCGTCCCTGATTCTGCAAGATAAGTAGTAAACTAGCTACTAAAAACAAGGCTGCCAAGAACAAGGTAAGATAGTCTCCTTTTTTCAAGGCCTGATAACTATACCAAGTCCGCTTTTTCTCTTTCCCAAAACGGCGAAGTTCCATGGCAGTCGCGATGGTATCAATGCGTTCTAACGAGCTAAAAATCAAGGGAGTAATAATGCGCAGATTACCTTTGATTCGTTGCATAAGAGAAGCTTTCTTGGATAATTCCATCCCACGCGCTTCCTGAGACATCTTGATGGTAAAGAATTCTTCCTGTAAATCTGGAATATAACGCAAGGTCAGGCTGACTGAATAGGCAATCTTGTAAGGCACACCAATTTGATTTAAACTGGAAGCAAACTGACTAGGGTGGGTTGTCATCAAAAAGATAATAGCCAGAGGAATAGTGCAAAGGTACTTAATGGCCAAATTTAGCAGGTATAGGGTATAGTTTTACCTTATAGCAAATTTCCTACTAAAAGCTCTTGTTATTAGCTAGTAGGTGCATTTTTTCTTGAAAAAAGGTATGATAGTTACATAATGAAGAAGTAGGTTTTATTATGAAAATTATCCTTGTCGGAGGGGGAAAAGTTGGTTTTGCCCTCTGCCGCTCCTTGGTTGCAGAAAAGCATGATGTTTTGCTGATTGAGCAAGACGAAGCTGTTCTCAATCATATTGTTAATCGCTTTGATATCATGGGTATCCTTGGTAACGGGGCCGATTTTACCATCCTTGAGCAAGCAAGTGTCCAGGATTGTGATATCTTTATCGCCCTGACCGAATACGATGAAGTGAATATGATTGCAGCCGTTCTCGCTAAGAAAATGGGAGCTAAAGAAACCATCGTTCGGGTGCGCAATCCTGAGTATTCTAACTCTTATTTCAAAGAAAAGAATATTCTCGGTTTTTCTCTTATCGTTAATCCTGAGCTCTTGGCTGCCCGCGCTATCGCCAATATCATTGACTTCCCCAACGCCCTCTCTGTCGAACGTTTCTTTGGTGGACGCGTTAGCCTCATGGAATTCACTGTTAAATCCTCCAGCGGTCTTTGCCAAATGCCCATTTCTGATTTTCGGAAAAAATTTGGCAATGTCATTGTCTGTGCGATAGAGAGGGATCATCAAATTATCATTCCAAGCGGTGACATGACTGTACAGGATAAAGATAGAATCTTTGTCACTGGTAACCGTGTTGACATGATGCTCTTCCATAATTATTTCAAGTCTCGTGCCGTGAAGAGTCTTCTTATTGTTGGAGCTGGTAGAATTGCCTATTATCTACTAGGTATCCTCAAAGACAGTCGTATCGATACCAAGGTTATTGAAATCAATCCTGAAATCGCTAGCTTCTTTAGCGAGAAATTCCCAAACCTCTACATCGTTCAAGGAGATGGTACCGCAAAAGATATCCTGCTGGAAGAAAGTGCTCAAAACTATGATGCCGTTGCGACTCTAACAGGGGTCGATGAGGAAAATCTGATTACCTCTATGTTCCTTGACAGGGTAGGTGTACAGAAAAACATCACTAAGGTCAATCGTACCAGTCTCCTCGAGATTATCAATGCGCCTGATTTTTCAAGTATCATCACACCTAAAAGCATCGCTGTAGATACAATCATGCACTTTATTCGTGGTCGTGTCAATGCCCAGTATTCAGACCTTCAAGCCATGCACCATCTAGCCAATGGCCAAATCGAAACCCTGCAATTCCATATCAAGGAAGCTAATAAGATGACTGCCAAACCTCTTTCTCAACTGAAATTGAAAAAAGGTGTTCTTATTGCAGCTATCATTCGAAAGGGCAAGACTATTTTCCCTACTGGAGAGGATATGTTGGAAGTTGGAGACAAGCTCCTAGTAACAACTTTATTGCCAAACATCACCAAGATTTATGACTTGATCGCGAGGTAAGAAATGAATAAAAGTATGATTCGCTACCTCCTTTCAAAATTACTTTTGATCGAAGCTGTTCTTCTTTTAGTTCCTGTGTCTGTCGCTGTCTATTACCGTGAATCGAGCCAAGTCTTTACGGCCCTCTTTTCAACAATAGGGATTCTCGTATTACTAGGCGGTTCAGGAATTTTACAAAAGCCAAAAAATCAACGGATTTATGCCAAGGAGGGAGTCTTGATTGTTGCCCTCTGTTGGATCCTTTGGTCCTTCTTTGGTGGTCTCCCCTTTGTTTTTGCTAAGCAAATTCCCAGCGTTATCGATGCCTTTTTTGAAATCAGCTCTGGCTTTACAACTACTGGAGCAACTATTCTGAACGACGTTTCGGTCCTCAGCCGTTCCCTCCTCTTCTGGCGAAGTTTTACCCACTTGATCGGAGGGATGGGAGTGCTTGTTTTTGCACTTGCTATTATGGATAATGCCAAGAATAGCCACCTAGAAGTGATGAAGGCTGAGGTTCCTGGTCCCGTCTTTGGTAAGGTTGTATCCAAACTCAAAAACACTGCCCAAATTCTCTATCTCCTTTATCTAGCTCTCTTTTCACTCTTTGTCATCATCTATTATCTGGCTGGCATGCCCCTATTTGATAGTTTTGTCATCGCTATGGGGACAGCAGGTACAGGAGGCTTTACCGTCTATAACGACGGGATTGCCCACTATGGCAGCTCACTGATTACCTATCTGGTTAGTATCGGAGTTTTGGTTTTTGGGGTAAATTTCAATCTCTACTACTACCTTATGCTCCGTCGCGTCAAGGCCTTCTTTGGAGATGAAGAACTTCGTGCTTACTTGATCATCGTGCTAGTTTCTACAGGCTTGATTAGCCTCAATACCCTCTATCTCTACCCAGGATTTTCCAAGAGCTTTGAAATGGCCTTCTTCCAAGTTTCCAATATCATTACAACGACTGGTTTTGGTTACGGAGACATTACCAACTGGCCCCTCTTCTCCCAGTTTATCCTTCTCTTCCTCATGGGAATCGGTGGTTCTGCTGGTTCAACCGCAGGTGGACTCAAGGTTATTCGAGGCCTTATCCTTTCAAAAATTGCTAAAAATCAAATTTTGTCAATCCTATCGCCCCACCGTGTTTTGACCCTCCATGTGAATAAAACAGTGATTGATAAGGATACCCAACATAAGATTCTCAAGTACTTTGTCATCTATTCTATGATTTTGCTAGCACTTATCTTTATTGTCAGCCTAGATAGCAATGATTTTCTGGTTGTGACCAGCGCTGTCTTTAGCTGTTTCAATAATATCGGACCTATTCTAGGAACCACTTCTAGCTTCTCAATCTTTAGTCCTATCTCAAAAATTCTCCTCTCCTTTGCAATGATTGCAGGCCGCTTGGAGATTTACCCAATCCTCCTTCTCTTTATGAAGAGAACTTGGTCTAAGAGATAAAATACAACCACACCTTGTATCTTACAAAGTGTGGTGTTTTTCTTTATCCTAAAACCAATTCATCACTGACTAGACTCTGGCCACTATTTTTCTGGAAGAGACGCATGAGATCTTCAACTGTCAGATGCTTTTTCTCCTCTCCCTTAACATCCACCACTATCTTGCCTTGATAGAGCATAATGAGACGATTACCATACTCAATCGCATGGTTCATATCATGGGTAATCATCAAAGTCGTCAACTGATGGTGTTCCACAATCTTTTGCGTCAAATCCATCACCATTTGACTGGTTTTTGGATCAAGTGCCGCAGTATGTTCATCCAAAAGCAAAAGTTTGGGTTTCACCAGAGCTGCCATGACTAGGGTCAAGGCCTGTCTTTGTCCTCCTGAGAGATATTGAGTATCTACTTTTAAGCGGTTTTCAAGACCAATATTCAACTCCTTCAAGGCCTCTTGGAACTGGATTCTATCCTTCTCCTTCACGCCCCAGCCAAGCCCTCTCTTCTGCCCGCGTCTCAAGGCAATAGCCATATTCTCCTCAATCGTCAAACGAGAAGCTGTCCCCATCTTAGGATCTTGAAAAACACGGGCAATATCCTTGGCTCTCTTTCTGACACTCAGATTTTTAATGGATTTACCTGCCAATAAAAGGTCCCCTTCGTCCACCGATAGATTGCCAGCCAAGATATTCATCAAAGTGGATTTCCCTGCTCCATTTCCACCAATCACAGAGATAAAATCTCCCTCTTCAACCTCTAAATCTAATCCTTTGAGGACATGGTTCTCATTGACCGTCCCTGCCTCAAATGTTTTGTGAATATTTTCAAGTGTTAACAAACTTGCCATAACTTTCTCCTCCTATTCATTTCTCAATTTCAGACCACGAATCTTTAATCTCTTTTGCAATTCTGGTGCAAATAAAACTAAAGCAAGCAAGATTGCATTAAAGAGACGAACCAGGTTTTGATCTAGATTTGGAATTTCATAGATGTTTAAAATAATCAAACGGTAAACAATAGCACCAATTCCGATGGATAACAAGCGGCCTCCAATGGTCAAGTCGTGAATCAAGACTTCCGCAATAATGACTGCACTCAAACCAACAACGATAGTTCCTGTCCCAGAAGTTACATCCGAAAATCCATCATTTTGAGCAAACAAGGAACCACATAAGGCAATCAAACCGTTTGAAATCATGTAACCAACAATCTTCATGGTGTCTACATTGACCCCATTGGCCTCACTCATAGGGATATTGTCCCCAGTCGAACGCAAGACCAAGCCAATCTCTGTTTTCATCAAAAGGGTCAAGACTAGACAAACAAGTAATAGACAGGCTAAACTAAGTGAGAAAACAGCTTCTTCATTTGTCAGACCCAAGCTCGCCAATTGTTTAAAGACGGTTGCAGAATCTCCCAAGGAAAGATTAGGTACGCTGCCCATGATTTTAATATTGATCGAATAAAGCCCTGTCAAGGTCACAATCCCTGTCAAGAGAGCTGGGATTTTCATCTTTGTGTGGAGCATTCCTGATACAAGACCTGCTACCATACCTGCCAGCAAAGCCAGTAAGGTCGCAATCCAAGGATTTGTCCCTGCCTGTATCTGTGATACAACGACTGCTGCCCCAAGAGGAAAGGCTCCCTCAGCAGTCATATCCGCAATATCCAAAATACGGAAAGTCAAGTAGACCCCAATCGCCATAATCGACCACAACAAACCTTCTGATAAACTAGATAATACAAAATTCATCTTAAACCTCCTTATTCCTTGCCTTCTAACTTACTAATATCAATTCCTAGTGCATCTGCCATTTCTTGATTGGTATGCAATTCTAGTTTTTCAGGCAACTCAACTGCTATATTTTCTGGCTTTTCACCTTTTAAAACTCGAATCAGCATGCGAGCTGTCTGTCTTCCCAATTCTTCATAATTGGTTCCGTAGTTATACAAGCCGCCAACAGCAATCATTTCTGTTGAACCACCGAATACTGGAACCTTGTGTTTAATAGAAACCTGCTTGACTGTTTCCATGGTTGATGAAATGATATTATCCGTTGGTACAAAAACCATATCCACCTCTGCCATCAAGCTTTCTGCAGCAGCCTTGACGTTGTTACTGTCCAAGATTGTTTTTTCAACAACGGTAAAGCCTTTTTCTTCCAGAAGGCGCTTAGCTTCATCCTTTTGGACAACTGAGTTTGGCTCGCTCTGAGTATAGAGGATTCCAATCGTTTTAGCTTTTGGCAACACTTTCTTTATCAAATTGATTTGGGTTGAAATGGCATCTGATGACTGGTCGCTTGTCCCAGTTACATTGCCTCCAGGATGCTCTCTTGACTCAACCAACTTGGCACTGACAGGATCTGTTACCGCTGAAAAGATAACAGGTGTCGTTTGCGTTGTATTAGCCAAGCTCTGAGCAGAAGGCGTTGCGATGGCTAGAACGACATCACTAGATTCTGCTAGTTGCTGGGAAATGGTTTTTAGATTTCGTTGTTCTCCCTGTGCATTTTGCAAATCAATCTCAATATTTTCCCCTTCAACATAGCCTTGTTTGGCCAGCTCATCCACAAACCCTTCTCTAGTAGCGTCTAGGGACTGGTGAGTAATAAACTGGGAAATACCGATACGAAACACATCTTTTTTCTTATCTGCCTTCAACTGATGCAAGCTGATCAGAGAGATCAAGAGGATCCCCACTACCAAGAGGGGTGCTAATAATTTTCGAACAACTTTCATAATGAAACTCCTTCTCAGAAAAGATAAAACAAAAAACCGCCTAGATACTATCTAAACGGATGCTTGAAATAATCTAACAAGTTATAACTTTGCTAGTCCATTTAGATATTCATCTATATGGACCACAATCAAAAATCTTAGCCACATAGATACAAACAAATTGCTTGAACTGTTTGCATCCATGGTGACATGTCTACAAACACTATCTAAAGTAGCTAAAGTAGCTAAAGTAAAAGTTTTGAGTCATCGTTACAGCTTGTCTCTTATTCATTTCTTTTTCTGCTTTCTTTTTTGATGTTTCCTATCTTACCACCTTTTTCATCACCTGTCAAGAATATTTCAGAATTTTTTAAAATTTTTCGAAAATTCTTTCAGGGAGCTTTCAAAGACTTTCAAATCAGTCCAAGAAAAAAGGTTTATAATTTCCATAAAAATTGACATGGAAATTATAAAACCATTATTAGTTTAATCCTTGTTGATAACGTGCCAATTCGGCTTGGTTAGCCCAAACATAGTGACCTGGACGGATTTCTACCATAGATGGCTTATCAGTCTCATAGTCGTGTTGACTTGGATCGTATACCTTCAAGACCTTCTTGCGTTCCAAGATTGGGTCTGGAATTGGTACCGCTGAAAGCAAGGCTTGAGTATATGGGTGAATTGGATTGTTAAACAATTCTTCTGTTTCAGCAACCTCTACAATAACACCCTTGTAAATAACTGCGATACGGTCTGAAATAAAGCGAACAACCGACAAGTCATGGGCGATAAAGAGATAGGTCAAACCAAGTTCTTTTTGGAATTTTTTGAGCAAGTTCAAGACTTGGGCACGAACAGAAACGTCCAAGGCTGAAATGGGCTCATCCGCAATAACAAAGTCTGGTTGCATGACCAAGGCACGGGCAATACCGATACGTTGACGTTGACCACCTGAGAATTCATGAGGGTAACGAGTCAAGTGCTCAGCAAGAAGACCTACTTCACGGATAATACTTTGAACTTTCTCTTTACGTTCTTCTTCATCCTTAAACAAACGGTGATTGTAAAGACCTTCAGAAATAATATAATCAACAGTGGCACGTTCATTCAAACTTGCAGCAGGGTCTTGGAAAATCATCTGGATACGACGAATCAATTCCGCAGCTTGTTCACGCGATTTCTTACCATTAATCTTTTGACCATCAAAAATGATATCCCCATTACTTGTATCATTTAGACCAATGATGGCACGACCAATAGTTGTTTTCCCACTACCTGACTCACCAACAAGCGAGAACGTTTCTCCCTTGTTGATAAAGAAGTTAGCATTTTTAACCGCGACAAACTTCTTACTTCCTTCACCGAAGGAAATTTCTAAATCTTTGATTTCTACTAATTTTTCAGACATTTCCTTCCTCCTAGTCAGCCAGATGGGCAAATCCCATTTTTTCACGGATTTTATCGTGGAGATTTGCAATCACAGCTGGTTTTTCTACTTTTGGAGCATCCTCATGAAGAAGCCAAGTTTTAGCCCAATGCGTCTCTGATACTGAGAATTGAGGAGCTTTTTGTTCGAAGTCAATCTGCATTGCATAGTCAGAACGCAAGGCAAAGGCATCCCCTTTCAAGTCAGTATAAAGTGACGGAGGTGTTCCTGGGATTGAGTAAAGATCCCCTTTATCATCAGCAAGCTGAGGCAAGCTAGACAAGAGACTCCATGTATATGGATGGCGAGGGTCATAGAAGACTTCCTCAACAGTTCCATACTCAACGATTTCTCCTGCATACATAACCGCTACCTTATCCGCAATACTTGCTACCACACCAAGGTCGTGGGTGATAAAGATTGTTGTGAAATGGTACTCGTTTTGTAAAGATTTTAGCAAATCAATAATCTGTGCTTGGATGGTCACATCCAAGGCAGTCGTTGGCTCATCACAGATCAAGACATCAGGTCGGCAGGCAAGGGCAATCGCAATAACGATACGTTGACGCATTCCTCCAGAATATTGGAATGGGTATTCATCAAAACGTCTATCTGCATCTGGAATCCCAACCTTATTCATGTAGTCAATTGCCAATTCTTTCGCTTCTTTAGCTGTTTTTCCTTGGTGTTTTACAATAACTTCTGTAATCTGACTACCAATTGTTTTAATTGGGTCCAAACTAGTCATTGGATCTTGGAAGATAGTCGCAATCTTAGCGCCACGAATTTGTTCCCAATCCTTATGAGAAGATAGAGCTGTCAAATCCTGACCACGGTAGTCAATACTACCTTGGGCAATGCGACCATTTTCTTCGAGCATACCTGTGAAGGTCTTTGTCAAAACAGATTTACCTGATCCTGACTCACCTACCAGGGCTAGTACTTCTCCTTCAACTAGTTCAAGGGAAACGCCGCGAATGGCTGTCAATACTTTGTCACGAACGTCAAATTCCACGACAATATCGCGAGCAGTCAAAATTACATTTTTTTCTTTTGTCATTTCTACTCCTATCTATGTGTACGTGGATCACTAGCATCCGCTAAGTTTTGACCAACAACGAAAAGGGATAAGGATACCAAGACAAGAGTTGTCAATGGAATCCAGAACAAGTAAGCATTGGTTGTTACGTTTTGTGAATAATCTGAAATCAAACGACCCAAACTTGGCACGGTAATCGGTAATCCAAGACCGAAGAAAGACAAGAAGGCTTCGTATGAGATAAAGCTTGGAAGCATTTGGGTCATCGTTGTCACAATAACAGATACCAATTGTGGCATAATGTTTTTGGCAACAATCTTCAAGGTTGGTGTTCCCAAGGTACGTGACGCCAAGTTGTATTCCAAGTCACGATAACGCAAGATTTGCACACGAATCATGAAGGCAATCCCAATCCATGTTGTTACACTCATGGCAAAAATCAGATTCCAGAATCCAGCTCCGATTGAGTAAGTCAAGACAATGACAATCAAAAGAGATGGGATGTTTGAGATGACGTTATAAACTTCCATCATCACGCGGTCAACTGATTTTGAAATTCCCCAAATACCACCGACAAAGACACCGATAACCAAGTTAATCACTGTCGCAATCACAGAAATGAGGATAGAGTTACGAGCTCCGAACCAGACACCGTCAAAGAGAGATTTACCGTTACTGTCTGTACCGAACCAATGCTGAGCATTTGGCTTGATATAACGAGCACTAAAGTCATTTACCTTGCTGACATCATTGAAATCAAACTTAGAAAACATTGGGTAGATGAAACTCATCAAAATGATGGCTACCAAGATTCCCAACATGACTACAGTTGATTTTTTCTTCATAAATTGTCTAAACACTGATCCCCAGTATGAATAAGCTGGCGCATCAATGGCTTCAGAGGCAAAATCGTCACGTTTTACAAACTGAAATTTTTCTTTATCGATTGTAGACATTATTTGCCTCCTTTCTCAGTCAATTTAATACGTGGGTCAATAATCGTCATCCAAATATCTCCCAAAAGAAGTGAGAAGATAGAAATACATGTAAAGATGAAGACAAGACCAACGACCATAGAGTTATTAGATGCTTTTACAGAGTCAATCAACATTTTACCCATGCCTGGGAAAGCGAAGACTGTTTCAGTAAGGGTTGCACCACCGATAACCCCGATAACAGCACCAGGAATTCCTGAAACCAGCGGAACCATGGCATTTTTAAAGATGTGTTTGTTTGAAATTTCTTTTTCAGACAAACCTTTTGCACGAGCAAAACGTACAAAGTCTTGTGATTGCAAGTCAATCATATAACGACGAATCCAAATAGCGGTACCAGGAGCACCCAACAAACCAAGGATAACTGCTGGTAAAACATACGAACGCCAATCTCCAGCACCCAAGATAGGGAATGAATCTGGCAAGCCGATTGAAGAACCAGCTAAACGAACGATATAAACCAAGGCAATTGTTGGAAGAGCCATCAAGAAGGTCAAAGCCCCTGTTGAAAAGCTATCAATCCAAGTATTCTTGAAGCGAGCCATAGCTGAACCAAGTGGCACAGCAATCGCATAAGAAATCACCAAACCGATCAACCCAACGACTGCAGAGCTAGCAATCATAGAAGGATATTGGTAGTTGCTTTCAGTTGCAGTATATGGGTCATCTTTCCCATAGTTAGCTACTTCACGAGAATCAGCCTGACTAGGTGATTTATAGGTTCTTGAGTAAATATTTACAGAAGAAGTTTTCTTACCTGTTGGGAACTGAACTTGAGATGTTTTTGTTTGTCCTTGTCCCTGAGTAATAACCTGTAAAACAGGGCTATTAGCATAGGTTGGATAAGAGTCACCTAAATTAATGTTCACAAAGTTTTGATGCACAAATGGGAACTGATTGTTGAAGTACAAGAGATATTTGTGTTTAGTTCCTGAACCAACCAAGGACCATCCGATAGCTGGATCATTTTCAAAACGAAGGTAACGTTTCAAGTCTGGATTTTCAGGGTCTTGAATTTTATTTGTATGATCAATGTCAATCAAGTTAGCATAGAAGTGAAAAACACGTTCAAAAATTGGGATTTCACGAGTAGCGTAGAATTGGCCACTTTCAGTAAATTCTCCCAAGGTCCAACCATGACCGATTTGTTTGATGTATTTTTCATAGATAGCCTTGTTGGTGTCATTAGCTTCAACGGTTACAGAAGCATCCATCTGGCTAGCTTTTTCTTGCAACTCTTTGGTATCGTAGTACTCAATATAGCCCATACGCTCATAAACGGTATTTTCATAGTTATCACGTTTATCAGCAGTTGTCGCAATCTTGTTATAGTTGGTATCCTGTTTGAAAATCAATTTTCGAGGAACCATTGTATAGATAATCGTGTAAGTCAAGGTTGTTACTAAAAAGATAGAAACCAATGACCGCAAAACACGCATAAAAATATATTTTTTCATATCATTTCCTTTAAAAATCCCAAAAGAACCTTCTCCTCATGGAGAGAAAGTTCTATTGAAAATTATTTACTTCACATGACTTGCCAATTCTTTTTGAGCTTTCTCGTTTGACTCAGTCTTTTCTTTCAACCATTTTTCACGAGCTTTTTCATACTCTTCTTTGGTGATTGCTTTTTCACCAACTTCAGTGTACTTCAAGTATCCTGAATTTTCACCTTTAAGGCCGGCTACTGAATATGAAGAGCTAAATGGTAGAACTTTTGAAACATATGAAACGGCTGTTTCTTTAGGAGAAGCCATTACTGGAATTGTCAAAGCATTATCAGTCAACCAAGCTTGTGCCACCGCGTATTTTTCATAACGTTTTTGAACATCTTGGTTTTCGCTGTTTGCGTCATCAAGTAATTTTCCATAGTCAGCTAAACCAAGTTTGCTTACTACTGATGCATCTGTGTTTTGGTCAATACCAAGGTAAAGGCGAGTGCTTCCTCCCTTAAGGACGAATTGATCCAAGAAAGTAGAAGGATCTTGATAGTCAGGGTTCCATCCTAGCAAGGTATGGATATCCCAGTCTTGTTCTTTAGCTGTTGGAGCGCTAAATGAAATTGGTAAAGCTTCTGCTTGAGTCATTTGTTGTAAGTCTACAACAACATTATCTGAACCCAATACTTTTTCAATTGATTGTTTCAATGATTGAACACGGTTTACAACCGCTGTTGATTCTTGGATAACCAAGGCATCCAAGTGGATTGGGAATTCAACACCTTCAGCTTGTAGGCTTGATTTGGCTTTAGCAAAGACTTCTTTAGCTTTTTCTTCATTGTAAAGGCCATTTTGAGAATCTGCTAGAGACACGTTTGACCAAGTAGAAGAATTTGTCTTAGCCAAGCTATCTTGTACCAATTCACCAAATGTTTTCTTACCAACTTGAAGATTATAAGGTGCAAACGTATTACGGATGGCTACTGCAGCTCCATCAGTACCATTTGTTTGAGCTGAGTAAGAATTGCGATCGACAGCAAAGTTCAAGGCTTGACGGAATTCCTTGTTTAGTAATGCTTTCTGAGTAGATGTCTTTTGAGCATCACTTGTTTTGGCAGTGTGGTTATAGGTTGTACGGCCATAGTTCAAGCTGACAGTTGCAACACCCGCTCCTGGTTCATTAAAGTAAATGTTATCTTTGAAGTCAGCTGCATATTTTTCATATGTAGAACTTGTAGGGAAGATACGCGCCTTGCTATATTGACCATCAGCAAAACCTTTGGCAATCACATCTTGGTCCTTACCATCCCAGAAAGTGAACTTAACGTTCTCAATTTTTACATTTTCTTTGTCCCAGTAAGCATCATTTTTAGCCATCTCGATAGATGATTTTGGAGTTACAGATTTTAAGACAAATGGACCGTTATAAAGAATAGAGTTAGCATCTGTTGGGGCACCAAAACCTTCCCCTTTTGAAGTTAAGAATTCTTCATTAACCGGCATCAAAACACCACTAGTGGTCTTGTCATTCCAGAAAGTTTCTGGCTGGTTCAAGGTATATTCTAGTGTTTGGTCATCAAGTGCTTTTACTCCAACGGTTGAAAAATCGCTTGTTTCACCTTTGATATAGGCTTCTAATCCCTTAATAGAAGAGCTAACGATTGAAAGTCCTTTTGATTTTCCATCTACGGCGTGTTTCAAACCAGTAACGAAGTCTTTAGCAGTTACAGGAGCATATTCTTCTCCCTCTGCTGTCACCCATTTAGCATCCTTACGGATTTTATAGGTATAAGTCAAACCATCTTTTGAAACTGTCCATGATTCAGCAATAGAAGGAACCAGGTTACCATATTTATCATTAGCCAGCAAACCATCTACAGCATTTGTTGTGACGAATGATGTTGAATCGATATTGCTGACGATATAATCCAAAGTTTCTGGATCTGTTTGATAAACATATTGGTAATCTTTTGCTAGTTTAGCATTATTTGAACTAGTGTTTGAACACGCAGCTAGAACTCCTGACGCTAATAAGGTAGCTCCCGCTACAGCAAGCACTTGACTTTTTTTCATTTATTTACTCCTCTTATAAATAAAGTATAGGTTATCATCAATTATATCATAGATTTCAAGAAAAGTAAACGAATTTTCAGAATATTTAGGCTTATTGATACAAAAAATCTGAAAAAGCTATTGACTGAAAATCATTTTCAAGGTATAATAATAAACGTTAAGGCGGTATAGCCAAGTGGTAAGGCACGGCTCTGCAAAAGCTTGATCGTCGGTTCAAATCCGTCTACCGCCTTCTATAACTTGATTTTTCAGGTTTCATTTAAACAGAAAGCCCAATATAAAGGGCTTTTTTCTTTTTCCTCGAATAAATACGTATAACCTTAAAAAACTTTTGGGACTAGGTTGGGACTGAGTTTTTCGAGGACTCAATTCCCTTTTGAAATCAACTGAAAAAAGCTTTGTCACACCTGGTGACAAAAGCCTCTAGTTTACTCTGTTTCTTCTTCTATTTCGACTTCGGTAATTTGGACTTTTACCTTGGTAACACGTCCATTTTTCACTTTATCATTGGTTAGGATAAGCTGTTTGTTTTGGCTGACTAATTCATAACTGAGTTTCTCAGTCGTTGGAATGGTCCCAACTCCTGTCAAATAGTAACCAGCGATGGTATCAACGTCATCACTTTCCAATTCAACATCAAAGTAGTCATTAAAATCATTGAGATTCATGGTACCTTGAACAATATAAGTATCTTCTCCAATTTTATGAACTTCGATTTCAGCCTTATCTGTTTCGTCATCGATTTCCCCAACGATTTCCTCTAAGAGGTCTTCCAGGGTCACCAAACCAGCCATCCCACCGTATTCATCTAGCAAGATTGCCATTTGTCTTTGGGTATTGCGCAGTTCTTTTAACAAGTCATCCACAAAAATAGTTTCAGGAACAAAAAGTGGATCTTGTAAGATTTTCTTCCAAACAATATTATCAAAACCGTCCACAAAGCCCGCCTTAAGGAGACTCTTGGTGTGAATGATTCCAATCACGTTATCCTTGTCTCCATCATAGACAGGGATACGAGAATAATTTTGTTTTAAAATACTTTGGATGATGGTTTGACTATTATCCTGAATATCGACCATAAAGGCATCCGTTCGAGGAACCATGACTTCTCTGGCCATTAATTCGTCCAGTGAAAAGATTCCTTGTAACATTTCAATTTCGTCAGCGTCTAGTGTTTCTTCACTATTTGTCAGCATGTACTCAATTTCATCACGGGTCATTTTTTCATCAGCATCGTCAAAGGTCATAGGAGTCAAGCGACTCAAGAGATTGGTAGATGCAGACAAGAGCCAAACAAAGGGACTAACTAGTTTCCCCAGCCCAATGATAACTGGCGCTGTACGAATCGCCAAAGCATCCTTTAGATTAAGAGCGATTCTCTTAGGATACAATTCCCCAAAAACGATGGAAATATAAGTCAAAAATGCTAAAGATAGAAAACTTGCAACGGCATAAGATGTTTCGCCATTTCCAAGCCAAGATGCAATTTCTCGTCCCAGAGTTTCTGCCAAACTCGCCCCTGATAAGATCGTAATCAGGGTAATCCCTACTTGAATGGTTGATAAAAAGTGGTTAGGATTTTCTAGCACCTTCAGCAGACGAATATAGCGTTTATCTCCTTCTTCTGCCTTTTGTTCCACCCGCGCACGGTTAAGTGAAACCATGGCCATTTCTGTGGCTGAGAAAAAAGCATTTAACACTGTCAAGATAAACAACAAAACAAATTGTAGCAACAAATTCTGACTACTTGGGTCTTCCATAGTTCTTCTCCTAAAATAGTATCTTATCCTTTATTATATCACAAAATATAGTCCAGTACATATTATTTTTTTCTTAGTACCTATTCTAGCCCTGCTGAAACTAGTAAAAGAAGAACTCCTACATCTACAAGTGACATAGGAGTTTATGTAATCTTTTACTGAGTTACCGTTACTTCTCCAGTTCGGTAATCCAGTTGAAGCCCTTTTTGAACATTGGGAACTAGGACATTAAATTCCAATTCTCCGTCTGAAGACTTGGCTTCAATCTGTGAAGCTGAAGGAACTAAGTCCTCGTTTGAAGCGTAATAAAGGGTTACACGGTAACGGACACGCTTGTTTTGGTCCAAGGCTTTACGTACCATACTTTCATAGTAGTTTTGACCAGTCGAATCTTCGGCCTGTGCCTGATTTGCCCAGGCTGTTTGAACAGCAATGTTTTTAGGATTGCTTGTTGAGGCATCAAAACCATCCAAGCCACCGATTAAGGCATAGCCTAACAAGTGACCTCTATCGACTGCATGAGTATAAGATCCCTTTAGATTCTTGACCTGATGCCAGCCAGGTGGAGTCCAAGAAGTCGAA
Organism: Streptococcus symci; assembly: GCF_006385165.1. GTDB lineage: Bacteria > Bacillota > Bacilli > Lactobacillales > Streptococcaceae > Streptococcus > Streptococcus symci. The sequence continues at coordinate 142,036 of NZ_VFJA01000004.1, forward strand.
CCGCTTCCAGTTTCTTCACGATTCTTGTACTGACGAGTAGCCTTAGACAAGAGGGCATTTGCTACGGTTGGCACTGTTTCCTTGCCCACTGTCTTTGTTTTATTATCAGCGTAGGGCTTACTTGAAACCTTGGCATCTAGATTTGTTTTATTACCATTGACGATAAAAGCACCTGAGCCATTCCACTCCAGACTCCCTTTTATTTGGCTTTTGACTGCATCTGTTAAGACACTTTCTGCCAATGCTTGACTAGGACCTTCAGACGCTTGTTTTTTCTGACTAACCTTTGTTTTAGGACTATTAGCTGTCGACTGCATCTGCTTGATATAATAGCTTCCCGCAGATAAAAGCAATAACACTAGCAGTCCGATCAGTGTCTGTCTTGTTTTTTTATCCATTTTTCTCCTTATCTCTAGAAAAAGACTGGTTCTCCAGCCTAATTTCCTGTAAATTTATGAATCAATTCCTGCCATTTTGCTGGAGACAGGATAGCCCATGGATCTTGACCCTTGCCCAAGATTCCATAACCTACCATTAAGCCGATTCCTAGGGCTAGAGCACCCAAAAACAGTACCAAAATGACTAGAAGTAAACGCTTGATTACGTAGCTTGATTTCTTATTCATCTTCATCACTTGCCTCAATCCGCTGAATCTTAGCACCTAGCTGCGCCAACTTCTCATGGAAACGGTAGTAACCTCTATCCAAGTGAACCAATTTACCAACTACAGTTTCTCCTTGTGCTACCAAACCTGTCAAAATCAAGGCTGCACTGGCACGAAGGTCAGTTGAAAGAACTTCTGCCCCCTGCAAAGGTTGACCACCAACAATACGAGCTGTATCACGGATAATCTCAGAGTGCAAGCCCATGCGACGCATTTCTTCTAGATGTTGGAAACGATTTTCGAAAACTGTCTCCACCATAGTTGATTCCCCTTTTGCGACGGTCATCAAGGCTGTAAATTGAGCCTGCATATCTGTTGGAAATCCTGGGTGGGGCAAGGTTTTCACATGAACAGCTTTTAGATTTTCTAGTTGAGAGCGAACTCGAATTCCTTCAGTTTCCTCTGTCACTTCCACTCCCATTTCAAGCAACTTGGCAATCAAGGGACGGTTATGCTCCCAGACAGCGTCTCGAATCAAGACATCACCACCAGTCATGGCAGCAGCTACCATAAAGGTTCCTGCTTCGATACGGTCTTGGACTACATTGTGAGTCGTACCATGAAGTTTCTCAACACCGGTAATGGTAATGGTCTCTGTACCAGCACCCTTAACCTTAGCTCCCATTTCATTGAGGAGAATGGCTAGATCCACAATCTCAGGCTCACGCGCAGCATTTTCAATCACTGTCACCCCATCAGCCAGAGTCGCTGCCATCATCAAGTTCTGCGTAGCACCAACACTTGGGAAGTCCATGTAGATATGAGCTCCATGTAAGCGATCAGCCTTGGCTTCGATATAACCAGCTGTCTGACTAATCTTAGCCCCCATAGATTCCAGACCTTTCAAATGAAGATCAATAGGACGGCTACCAATCGTACAACCACCTGGCATGGATACCTTGGCATGACCTACACGGGAAAGAATTGGTCCCAAGACAACGATAGATGCACGCATCTTGCTGACATACTTGTAAGGAGCTTCCTCAGTGATATCGCCAGTCGCGTCCACCTCGACAAGATGAGCCTCCTCATCAAAATCCACCTTGGCATTTAAACCACGAACCACCTGATTCATAGTGAAAACATCTGACAAGATAGGAACGTTCTGCAAGACGGTCTTTCCTTCACTTGCTAGAATAGTCGCTGCTAACAAGGGCAAGACTGCATTCTTTGCTCCTTCGATCGTAACACTTCCTACCAGACGATTATCGCCACCTTGAACCACAATTTTTTCCATACTTATTTCCTTTGCATTTGATTTTATAATAATCCTCTAAGCGCTTCTTGCCACAACTGATACAGGCTGATAAAGAAAGAACTCAAGATATAGCCCATGACAATGCTGAAAAAGGCTACTAGTAAACGAACTTTGCCTGTATTCTCAGCTGTCACTTTTAAAACCTTTTCCCATCTAACAAGATCCTTTAAAAGGTAAAAACTCACATAAATAAAGAGCATGTGACTACTTAGAGTGAATAATAATTGAACCATTTGACTATTATACCATCTTCTCTGTTTGTGCGCTAGTTTGGAAACTTCACTCCAAAACTAGGGATTGTTTTTCAAGTAATCAATTGCATCTTGTAGAGTTTTAACTGGCACGATTTTCATATCAGTCTTGATTGTTTTGGCTGCTTCTAGGGCTGTTTGGTAGTTGTTTTTAGCATCAGGATGCGCTTTTTGTTCTTCTTCGCTAACAGGGTTATCAGGGGCAAAGAAAATCGCGGCACCTTCTCTAGCCGAAGCTACAACTTTTTTATCAATACCTCCAATATCCCCCACATTCCCATCGCGGTCAATGGTTCCTGTACCGGCAACGATACGACCATTACGAAGACCAGGGTCAGCTATTTGGGTATAGATGGCCAGACTAAACATGAGACCTGCACTTGGACCGCCGATACCGGCTGTTGAAAAGCGAATTGGGACATCACTGGTCACTTCTGTACGGTCAATCAAGCCGATTCCAATCCCATTTTTGCCATTTTCCAAGGTGATAATCTTACCTTCTGCAGACTTGGTTTGCCCATCCTCTTCATAGGTGACCTTGACGGAGTCCCCTAGTTTTTGAGAATTGACGTAATCAATCAAGTCTTTGGAACTGTCAAAGGTTTGATCATTGACTGCTGTGACCGTATCAGAGATGTTGAGAATCCCTTTAAAGGTCGAATTATCCGTCACAGTCAAAACATAAACCCCAAGATATTTAAGTTCAATATCTTTACCAGCTGTTTTTAGCCCTTGATACTTGGCCATATTTTGCGATGTTTGCATGTAGAATTGATTAATCCGCATAAATTCAACATCAGAAGAGCCACCTGTAGTCTCTTGGGCACTACGAATATCTGTAAAAGGCGTCAACCACGCATAAATCATATGGGATAAAGTAGCGTGCTGAACACCAACCGTAACGAATTGATAGGCACCAGCTTCCTTATCTTCTGTGTCATTGACTTTAAGGACTTGGCGAATATCTTCCGAACCACCTGGAACCTCTATATAGTAGGGCAAGGGCACTACAAATGCCAAGAAAGTCACAATCAAGGCCGCAATGACATATAAGGGCCATCTAATCTTTTTTTTCATTTCTTATTTCCTCCAAAATACTCTCGGGAACATAGCAGGCAATGTCCTGACTAAATTTCAAAAGCTCTCTAACGCCTGATGAACTGAGATAGAGATGTTCAGGTCGACTATGTAAATAAATGGTCTCTATATCAGGAGACAGCTGGTGGTTGTAGTAATCAAAACTGGCTTCATATTGCAAATCCGACGCATTCCTCAAACCACGCACTAGACAAGTAGCCCCCAGTCTTTTTGCGACATCAACCACCAATTCATCATGAGAAGACACGACTTCAACATTTTCCAAATGTTTCACAGCCTTTTCTAACCCTCGTTTACGATTTTCTATGGGGAGAAATCCTTGTTTGTGGGGATTGAAAAAAATTCCGACATAGAGCTTCTCAAAAAGTCTGCTCGCCCGTTCAATGATATCCAGATGCCCATTTGTCATCGGATCAAATGAGCCTGTGAATAAGCCAATCTTACCTGACATAGACTGTCACCTTACTAATTCCATAAATCTTTTCCTTCCAGATGCCCAAGCAGGCAATTTCTTCTGGAAGTTCAACGGCCTTATCCGTCTCACACACGACCATGACATCTTCAGAAAAAAGGTCTCTCTCAGCCATTTTTTCAATATCTGCTACGATTTGTTCCTTGGCATAAGGAGGGTCTAAGAAAATGAGGTCAAATTCCCCAGATACCTGTTCCAATGCCCTTTCTGCATCCATTTTGAGAAGTTGAAATTTCCCAACTTCCTTGGTCATCTGAATATTTTCAGCCACGATAGCCTGAGCCTTACGGTCTCGCTCCACCAAAACAGCGCTGGACATGCCACGCGATACTGCCTCGATAGATAAACCACCACTACCTGCATACAGATCCAAGACTCGTCCCCCTTCAAAGTAGGGACCAATCATGTTAAAAATGGCTCCCCTAACCTTATCCGAAGTAGGTCTTGTCGTCTTTCCTTCTAGTGTCTTGAGGGGACGTCCCCCATAGATTCCTGATACGATTTTCATACCGTTTATTATACCAAATTATGAGCGAAAAGAGAAAGAAAACCGAACCTTGCGGTTCGATTCTCTACAAAATATTTTCGTAAGTATCGCGGACTTCTTGAGGCCAAACACTTGTTTGCACTTCTCCGATGTGTTTCTTGCGAAGTAGGAACATGGCCATCCGAGATTGTCCAATTCCTCCACCGATTGTCAATGGGAATAAGCCGTTCAACAAAGCCTTGTGCCATTCCAATTCTAAACGGTCTTCATCACCTGTGATGGCAACCTGACGGCGAAGAGTTTCTTCATCTACACGGATTCCCATAGAAGACAACTCAAAGGCTCCACCTAAAGACTCATTCCAAACAAGAATATCACCATTTAGACCCTTATAGCCATTTTCAGACTCACTTGTCCAGTCATCGTAGTCTGGTGCACGTCCATCGTGCGGTTTACCGTCTGGTAATTCACCACCGATACCGATCAAGAAGACTGCTCCAAATTCTTTACAAATAGCATTTTCACGCTCTTTTGGTGTCAAGTCTGGGTAGCGTTCTACCAACTCTTCTGTGTGGATAAAGGTGATTTGTTTTGGCAAGACAGACTCAATATCATAGCGGGCTTCAACAGCTAGCTCAGTAAGACGAATAGCCTTGTAAATCTTCTCAACTGTTTCTTTTAGATAAGCGATGTTACGCTTACCATTTGGGATAACTTTCTCCCAGTCCCACTGGTCAACATAAACAGAGTGGGTCGCATCCAGCGAATCTTCGTCTGGACGAAGGGCCTTCATGTGGACGAAAAGACCTTCACCTTCACCGAAACCAAAACGGGCCAAAGTATGGCGTTTCCATTTGGCAAGTGAGTGCACCACTTCATAAGTAGCATCAGGGATTTGGAGAACCTTGACCGATACGGCATTCTCCACACCTGATAAATTATCCTGCATCCCGTCGCCGACCCTGCTCAAGATAGGACCTTGAACTTCGACAACTTCTAACTTATCTTTCAAATACTGGGTAAAAGTGTTTTTGACAAAGGAAATCTCTTCTTGTTGATGAATAAAACTTTTCTTCATAAACTACTCCTCAAAAAATTAATTAAAAGCATTATACACCTATTTCCAAGAAAAGAAAAGAGCAAATATAAAAAAATCAGTGCTCCTTCGAACACTGATGTTAGGGGCCTTCTAGTCATTGCGACCGAAGATACGTAGAATACTTAGGAAAAGATTGATAAAATCAAGATAGATACTGAGAGCCATTGACACAACCCAACCTGTCTCTACACGACCTTGTGATTGCTCATAGGCATAGCGAATTCTTTGGTTGTCCCAAGCAATCAGCCCAGAGAAGACCAAGACCATGGCTACGCTAATCATATAATCAAAGAAACCGCTAGCCAAGAAAATATTGACTACCATAGCAATCAACAAACCGATAAGAGCCGCCATCATAGCCCGACCAAGGCCACTCAAATCTTTCTTGGTGAACATACCGACTGCCGCCATGACAAAGAAGAGAAGGGCGCTTGATACAAAGGCAGATAAAACTGTACCTGGAGTATAGAAGGCCACCACAAAACTGAGGGTAAAGCCGTTTAATACTGAGTAAAGTAAAAATACTGGAAGAGCAGCTGGACTATTCTTTAAGGCCATGTTACTGGCAACGAAAACCAAGGCCAACTCCGCAAAAGTAGCAATGGTCAACCAGAGACGTCCCTGCATCAAAAAGTAAACCAACTGAGATTGAAAGACCGTCAACATAAGACCTGATACTAAAGCGGATAGTCCGATTCCCAGACCAACAAAGGCATAAACCTTAGCGTAAAATTGATTGAGACCTGCGCGGTCATGAATAATAGTGTGATTCATCTTTTCTCCTTTTCTATGAACATCTTTCCTTGATTATAACAAAGAAAGTTAAAATTAGCTTAAATGGAAAATTAAAATACCGGCCGCAACGGCAACATTCAAACTCTCCGCCTGCCCCTTCATACTAATGTGGACCAACTGGTCTGCACTTTCAACCATGAGGGGACTAATTCCTTGACCCTCATTTCCCATGACTAGTACAAAATTTTCTATAGGAGGCAGTTCTCTGTAATCAACAGAATCTTTAGATAGGGTTGTTGCCAGCACTGAGATACCTGCCTCTTTGGTTTCCTTCAGAAGCGCTTGACTCGACATCCTATAAATGGGCAGGTGGAAATGACTGCCTTGCATGGAACGTAGAGTCTTGAGACTGTATATATCTGCCGATTTATCTGAAACAATCACTCCAGTAAAACCTGCTGCATCCGCAGTCCGAATGATAGTTCCCACATTACCAGGATCTTGCACATCTTCCAAAAACAAGAACTTTCCCTGACTAAAGTCAGCTTGCCCTACTTCTTCTTTTTGAACCACCGCAACGATTCCCTGTGGAGTCTGAGAATCCGCCAAATCTAGCAAAATATCCTCTGACACCCAGACAGTTTGCGAAAAAGCAGCTAACTGTTCTCGATAACTTTCTAGGGCAAAGATTTTCTCAATCGTCACTCCAGCTTGAACAGCTTCTTCAAACAAGTGCCAGCCTTCAATCAAATAAGCAGACTTGCGGTATTTTTTTTGGTGTAATTTCTTGGCATTTTTTACCACAGAATTGGCTTTTGAGGTTATAATAGTCATAGAAATATTATAACACAATCAAAGGGGTTTGGTATGCAAAAGGTTAGAATGATTGCCCAAGGTAGGGTGCAAGGAGTCGGCTTTCGTTGGGGTGTTTACAGCTTAGCACTTGAAATTGGTGGCATCACAGGTCGAGTATGGAATAACGACGATGGCACAGTGGAAATTTTAGCCCAAGCAAACTCATCTGCTACCATGGTAAAATTTATCCAAGAAATCCGCAAAGGACCCACACCTTTTTCAAAAGTCAGCTACTTAGATGTCAAACTGAGCAACTTTCCTCCCTACCCTGACTTTAAAATCGCAAATTAGGTCTCTAGAACTATTGTATATTTTGTAAAAAAACAGTAGAATAGAAAGGTATAATTTTTAAAGAAGGAATAAAAACAGTGAAATCTATTAAACGTTTTGCACTCTCAGCTATGGGAGTGGCTATGTTACTAGTCTTGACTGGCTGTGTCAATGTCGATAAAGCCACAGGCCAGCCAACAGGATTTATTTGGAATACGATTGGAGCTCCTATGGCTGAAGCCATCAAGTACTTCGCCAATGACAAGGGACTTGGTTTTGGTGTTGGTATCATCATCGTAACCATTATCGTGCGCTTGATTATCTTGCCTCTTGGTATCTACCAATCATGGAAGGCAACGCTTCACTCTGAAAAGATGAACGCCCTCAAGCACGTCCTTGAACCACATCAAACACGTCTCAAGGAAGCGACTACTCAAGAAGAAAAACTTGAAGCCCAACAAGCTCTCTTTGCCGCTCAAAAAGAGCACGGCATCAGCATGTTTGGTGGTGTAGGATGTTTCCCTATCCTCCTTCAAATGCCTTTCTTCTCTGCAATTTACTTTGCTGCCCAACATACTGAAGGGGTTGCTCAAGCAAGCTACCTAGGCATTCCTCTAGGTTCTCCAAGTATGATTTTGGTTGCCTGCGCAGGTGTCCTTTACTATCTTCAATCGCTCCTTTCACTTCACGGAGTAGAAGATGAAATGCAAAGAGAACAGATTAAGAAAATGATTTACATGAGCCCACTCATGATCGTCGTCTTCTCCCTCTTCTCACCAGCCAGTGTCACACTTTACTGGGTTGTCGGTGGTTTCATGATGATTCTCCAACAGTTTATCGTCAACTATATCGTTCGTCCAAAACTTCGCAAAAAAGTCCGTGAAGAACTAGCCAAGAACCCACCAAAAGCACGTGCTTTCTCTACACCAAGTGGACGAAAAGACGTTACTCCTGAACAACCAACTGCTATCACAAGCAAGAAAAAACAAAAAAATCGCAACGCTGGAAAACAACGTTCGAGATAAAGCTACGTAAATTATCCAATAATTAAAAAACGAATGAATGATAAATAGTTTTCATCAACTAGATATCATCATTCGTTTTTATTATCTACCGTTACATCTTATACTAGTCAAAAAAGTTAAATAGTTTAAAAGCTCACATATAAAATATATTCAATCATAATTAACAAGTAAATCACTATGATTTAATACAATTCACAGTTATTAAAACTTCTGCTCCCGCGTCTCTATTTCTAAGCTCAACTCGGCCTTTGTGTAGTTTTGCAACTCTACATACAAAACTAAGTCCAATACCATAATGTTGCTCTTTAACCGATCTAGCTTTATCCATACGATAAAAGAGCTTTCCAAAATTAGTTAAAACTTCCTCTGGAAATTCCGAACCATTATTCCATATACCTATTTTCAATTCCTTCCCCTCTTGCTCTACTCTAATTTTAATTTTAGGGTTCTGTTTATCGGCGTATTCCAAAGCATTTGTTAAAATATTTTGTATGGCACGAATCAGAAGAGATGGATTTATATAATAGTTTTCAGTTCCTTTCACATTTTGTTCAAAAGAAAACTTCATCTGATTTTTTATCAAAAAAGAGACTTCTTTCTCTAATTCATTGATAAAATCTGAAGAGGAATACTCCGTCCAACCTGTCTCATCATCATAATAGGTTTTAGAATAGTGAATCAATTGATTGAAATAATCTAGTAACTGTTGACTAGCTCTTTCTATATCTGCTAAGCATTCTTGAGATTGGTCGTTTTCAGTTATCGCCTGCAAGAATTCTACATTTCCCCTAATAATGGTTAAGGGTGTCTTTAAATCATGAGAAGCTGCTGAAACCTGAAACATCAAATCTTCTTTCTGTTCTTTCTCATCAACTATTAATTGTCGAATTCTATCTTGCATCATAATAATCCGATTTCCTGTCTCACGAAATTCTTTAACTGTTAAACTTTCTGTACATTCCCTCTCCAACCACATACTATTTTCATAAATTAAAGTCATTTCATAACTCAGTTTTTTCAACAATTTTCCAATGTGATAACTTATTAGAACAATCAATAAAACACAAATATATATCCACGATGACACATTGAAAAAGATTGATAGAACACCACTATTGTTTAAAGGTTTCCCATCTTCGTTTATTTGTATAGATACTGAAGCTAAGGGAATAAGATAGGCCATTAGTAAGCCAAGACTAAACTGCCAAATAATTCTCCAACAGGTTTCTCGAATTAATTGTCTAAAACTTTTGATTCTACCCATTGATATCCTCCACCGTACAAGGTTTTAATTGGATTTAATTGATAAGGTTTCAGCTTTTGACGAATTTGATAAATATACTCTGAAACCGAACGTAAAAGAGCTCCTGAACTTTGTGGATATAGATAATTATAAATTTCCTCTATAGAATATATTTTACTTGGGTTGCTTGCCAAAAGATTCACTATGTCAAATTCCCTCCTTGTCAGAGCAATCTTATCATCGTTTACAAATAGTTCCTTACTATCCGTATATAGTATAAGCTTCCCAATCTTTATTTGATGAACATTTCCTTTAGTCCGTTCTTCACGACGCAAGTGCATTTTAACACGTGCTAAAAGTTCTTGCATACTAAAGGGCTTCATAATATAATCATCAGCACCTGCATTGATTCCAGCTACTAAGTCTTCATCCATATCCTTGGCAGTTATAAAACAGATAGGAACAGTTATCTGCTCGCGAATTATCTGACAGATTTCTAAACCACTAACAGGCATCATAATATCTAATAGAATCAAGTCAAAGCCTGTAAAATCACAAAGATCAATCTCTTCTATCTTATTTCGTATGACTACTTCATATTTTTCATATTCTAGTACTTTTTTTATTAGGCGAAGAATAGCAAGATCATCATCTACAACCAAAATTTTATAAGCCATAACTCACCCTCCTGAATATATTATAGCACTACCTGAGAAAAAGACAGGATATCCCCTGTCTTTAGCGTAAATTTTTTCCTATAAGTATCAATGTAGCAAATAGAAAAACAATTAACAACCAAACTATTTGTATTCCTAAGCCTTGCCACACTGGATAATAAAGAGACAATGGATAGGTATAAAAACAATTCATACTAGCTAGTAATGGTAAATTTCTAAAAAAAGAACTGAATTGTAGTAACATTTGCCCCAACCCTAATAAAAGGGATAAACTGATTCCCAAAATTAAGATAAAAGACTGGGAAATAAATACAAAAATACCACTTAAAAGAGCGAAGGTTAGAATAGAAATACAAGCTGGAAATAGAATTGTTAGAACATGTTTAATATTGCTCAAAAGATTGATATTGTAGTATCCTTGGGCGATTAGTACGCATAATGATATTACAGCGACCAATAGGATAATTTCAATACATAATAGAATAGCTAGTTTAGATATTATAAATTTCAAACGATTTGGACAGGTAAGAAAACTGGTACGAAGGCTAGAACCTGTAAATTCTTGACCTATAAATAGAGCCGCTAGACTAACGAAACCTGCCTGTCCTAAATAGAGACTTTGCAGTAGCTGTTCCAAAACAAACTGTAGAGTCAACTGGTCTGGCTTACTATTTAAAAAAATAACTAACGCTGGAACACACAGTAATAGAGCACCTATAACCAACCAGTGCCAAGGATTCATCATAAACTTGAGATACTCACTTTTAAGTTGCTCTTTCAACTTATTCACCTCCTCCAATATCTGACTTAAGTAATCGGTAGATTGCTAAAGCCAAGAATGAGAAGTTCCAACAAAGTAAAAATAAAATATTTTGTAAACTATTATGTTCTAAAATTTGAGGAGATGTAGCAATCAATCCTTGCCCCAATGCAACTGGAAGAAATTTTGCAACCGATATATAGTTTGCTAAGAATGTTCCTAAATTGTAGACTTGGGGAAGCAAAAATAATAGAGGAACAATGGCTGTTTTAAATGTCAAAGCCATAATATAGGCTAGAAGTCCCAACAAAGTCCAAGCTATACTGGCTAAAAACATATAGAACCAAACTGTTCCATTTAGTGAAAAAAGCAATAAGCCATCTTGTCCTAAAACATAATGTGTCATGTTAATCGTAAGGAATATTGATAGAAAAGAAATGAAAAAAGAAAATACAAGCCAAACTAATGTTTTTGAAACTAGGAAAATACTTCGATTTGTAATAGAGAGGAGACTTGTACGAATAGCAGAGCATTTATACTCCTCGGCTCCGTAAATTGAACCTAGGATAATCATAATAAAAACACCAAATAAAGTGACATCAAAACCTAAAAATTCAATAGGAGGTATAGCTTCTGCTAATTCTGGATTTGTCTCTGGTGTAGCATGGATACCAACTGAAACAATTTGAGAAGCACCAATATTTGCTAAAAACGTTTGAAATACCAGTATCAAGAATAATACAACATGAGTAGCTCTCCTATAAAGCAATTTCAATATTTCAGAATGAAGAGAGTATATAAGTGCCATGTCACTTTCCTCCCTCTGTTAAACTAAAGAAGACTTCTTCTAGTGAAGAAAGATTTTTCATCACTTCTTGTAAAGTGCCTTTTATAAGAACTTTTCCTTTATTTATGATAACTACATCATCTGTTACTGCTTCCACTTCCGATAATATATGAGATGATAGCAAGACTGTCTTCCCTTCTTGAGCTTGTTTTTTTATAAACTCTCTAAACCACCGAATTCCTCTTGGATCCAACCCATTAGTTGGTTCATCCAATATCAGATATTGAGGATTTCCTAATAGAGCTGTTGCAATTCCTAATCGTTGTCCTTCTCCTAATGATAATTTCCCAATTTTAGATTTTTTCTTATGGCTAATATCCACCATATCCAAGACTTGATCAATTCGCTGACTGGATATCCCATTACTAGCAGCAACAATTTTCAAATGTTGATAAACAGTCCGATCATCAGGAGCACCTACACTGTCAAATGAAGCTCCTACAGTCTTTAGAGGAAATTTTAATTCCTTATAAGTTTGATCTCCAATTTTGGTAAGACCAGATGTTGCTTTGTCTAATCCTAATAAAATACGTAAGGTTGAACTTTTTCCAGCTCCATTTGGACCTAGGAAAGCAGTCACTCTACCTGCTTTTGCTTCAAAAGAAATATCTTTTAAAATTTGAGCTTGGCCATACGACTTACATAAATTTTTAATGGTAATACTTTGTTCCATGATGTTCTCCTATTCTATTTAATATTTCTAAAAGTAACTATATCTTACATATTCATTTTCGGATTTTTTTCAGAATTTCAAGAGTCAAAAGATTTAATACTCAATGAAAATCAAAGAACAAACTAGGAAGCTAGCCGCAAGCTGCTCAAAACACTGTTTTGAGGTTGCAGATGGAAGCTGACGTAGTTTGAAGAGATTTTCGAAGAGTATAAAATTTTGTTTTATTTAATTATATATATTTGTGTAAACTTAAAAGCCCGATGTTTCCATCAGGCTTCTTTTTTATCCATGTACACGTTTCATATAGTCTTGATAACTTTCGGTATCCATGAGTTTTTTAGCATTTTTCACGCGGTCTGCTGTTGGTGGTTTAACCCCTTCGAGTGAATACGGAATTCCCAATTCACGCCATTTGAACTCACCCATAGTGTGATATGGTAGAATTTCAAACTTATCAACATTTTTGAGGGTCTTGACGAACTTCCCAAGTTCAATCAAGTCATCGTCTCTGTCTGTCAATCCTGGAACTAGCACGTGGCGAATCCAGACAGGTTTTCCAATATCTGATAAATACTGGGCACAAGCCAAGATATTTTTATTGGTTTGGCTAGTGACAATCTTATGCTGTGCTTCGTTGATTTCCTTGATATCCAAAAGAACCAAGTCAGTGACAGCCATGAGTTTGTCAAACTTTTCAAGGTAACGTGGTTTATTACGGAAAGGAAGGGCACAGGTATCCAAGGTACAGTGGATTCCTTGTTCCTTAGCCTTGGTAAAGAGGGCAATCAAGAAATCAATCTGCAAGAGGGCTTCTCCTCCACTGACTGTAATCCCACCCTTATTTCCCCAGAAACCACGGTAGCGCAAGGCCTCTGCCAAGACATCATCTACCGTCCGTTCACGTGATTTATTGGACTCCATAGCCCAAGTGTCCGGGTTGTGGCAATACTGGCAACGCATGTGACAGCCCTGCAAAAAGACAATAAAGCGAATACCAGGCCCATCTACTGACCCAAAGCTTTCTGTCGAATGCACCATTCCTGTCACTTGTCCATAATCAATTGTTTCTTCAGACATATCGTTACCTTCCTTGAAAACGTTTTATAGTTTTATTATATCATGACTTGAAGGAAAAACAAGATTTTTGCCTATTTTTTAGAAAGCAATCTGTTTTTCAATTTCATTTTCAATTACTTATCATTTTATTCTTCAAAATCAAAGCCATACAAGGTTGCAAAGTAGTCCTCAGGGCACTCTGCACGGCGGATTTGACGGGCTTTTCCTTCTTCGGTATAGAGGATTTCCGCAGAACGAAGTTTAGCATTGTACTGGTAGCCCATTGAAAAACCGTGAGCACCTGTATCATGAATTACCAGCAAATCACCGATTTCTGTATGAGGCAGTTCGCGATTCACTGCAAATTTATCATTGTTTTCACAGAGTGAACCAACCACATCTACCACCTCAGCTGGTCCTTCTGGATGAGTCAGATTGGTGATATGGTGGTAGGCTCCGTACATGGCTGGACGCATGAGGTTGACTGCTGATGCATCCACACCTAGATAGGTACGGTAAGTTTTCTTCTTATGAGTGACTCTTGTGACGAGAGCACCGTGAGGAGCTAACATAAAGCGACCCAATTCTGTGAAAATCTTAACCTGACCAAGACCTGCTGGCGTAAGGACCTCTTCATACACCTTATGAACTCCCTCACCAATCAAGGCGATATCATTTGGCTCCTGGTCTGGACGATAGTTGACACCAATACCGCCAGAAAGATTGATAAAGTCTAGCGAAATGCCCAACTTTTCCTTGATTTCAACAGCCAATTCAAAAAGCTGACGCGCCAACTCTGGATAATAGAGATGGGTGACGGTATTGGACGCTAGGAAGGAGTGAATCCCAAAAGTCTTGGCTCCTTTTTCCTTCAAGATGGCAAAAGCTTCAAAGAGCTGGTCCTCGGTCATGCCAAACTTGGCTTCTCCAGGATTGTCCATAATGTCTGTTCCTAGCTCAAAAACGCCTCCAGGATTGTAACGACAAGAGATAATTTCTGGAATGCCTGCTGCACGCTCTAGATGTTCAATATCTTCAAAGGCATCCAAGTTAATGGTCGCACCCAATTCACGTGCATAGGCGTATTCCTTGTCTGGCGTGTTGTTTGAAGAGAACATAATCTCAGAACCAGGGAAATTCAGTTTATGACTCATCAAAAGTTCTACATAACTAGAGCAATCCACACCACAGCCTTCCTCTTGGAGAATTTTCAAAATAGCTGGTGTTGGAGTAGCCTTAACTGCAAAATATTCCTTAAAGCCCTTGTTCCACGAAAAGGCTTGGTTGACGGCCCTTGCCTTCTCACGAATCCCCTTCTCATCATACAAGTGAAAGGGAGTCGGGAACTCGGCAACAATCGCTTCTAAGTCTTCTTTATTGATAAATGGTGTTTTCATAAGCTTCCTTCTATTCTATTTGCAAAGAAAGGCTGGGACAAGCGTTCCAACCTTTAGTTCTATCTCTTATTTATCTTCGTCAAAGATATTGCCAACCTCAACATCGATGGCTTGGTTCTTGACATCAATATTGGTTACCTTCAAGAGTGACTTGTAGTCAAACTGCTTTTCACGTTCTTCTTGGGCATTATCCGCAAAGACCGCTACACCTGCCAATTCTGAGTCGAATTCACGCAAGAGACTGATCATCCCGTTGACAGTTCCTCCGCCTTTCAAGAAGTCATCCACAATCAAGACACGGCTGCCTGCCTTGAGACTACGTTTTGAAAGGAACATTTTCTCAATGCGGTCACCACTTGAACCGGATACATAGTTGACGCTGACAGTTGAACCTTCGGTAATTTTCAGGTCACGGCGCACAATAACAAAAGGAACATTGAGGACATTGGCAACTGCATTTGCAAGTGGAACACCCTTAGTCGCTACTGTCATAACCGCATCAATTTTTTGGTCCATAAAGCTCTTGGCAATAATGCGACCAATATTTTTCAAGATAGCTGGTGTGCTAAGCAAATCAGACAGGTAGATATAGCCACCTGGCAAGATACGGTCACTTTCTGACAACTTGGCACGCAAGTCCTCAACCATTTCCTTGGCATCATGGCTTGAGATTGATGGTGTAAAAATGACACCACCACCAGCACCAGTTACTGTCTGGATATGACCGATTTCAATTTCCTCAAAGGCGCGTTTGATAATGACGATATCCTCTGAGATGGATGATTTAGCAGATTCATACTTTTCAGCAAAAGTATTGAGACTAGTTAGTTTATAAGGATTATTAATCAAATAGTTGGAAATGACAACCATTCGATCACTTCTTCTTAATTTCATTTCTATTTCCCATTTCATTTAATTTTGATATTTTATCTATTATACCATATTCACATAAAAAAACGAACATTCTTATCCTAAAAAATGCTCATTTTTCTTAAATTGTTAATCTAAATCTGGTTTATAGAAGGAACGATTGTCCATAGCGAAGATTTTATTGGTCATCTCTCCTTTATCTACCAAAGCAAGAGCTGTTGACATCATCATCATGCTAGCATCCAGATTGTCAATCATATGGATAATCTCTGCTTCCATAATGCGTGGACGGACTGGACTTCCATACTCAAGTAAGCCATGGTGACTAAGGATTACGTGACGAAGCAGAACGACTTCTTCCTTGGTATCATCGATGCCGAGTTCCATCACTGTCTTGGTAATTTCACTATCAATCAGAGCGATATGCCCAAGGAGATTGCCTCTAACTGTGTATTCGGTCTGGTCTGGTCCCGTCAACTCGATGACTTTAGCTAAGTCATGCAGCATAATCCCTGCATAGAGCAGGCTCTTATTGAGCTGAGGATAAACTTCGCTAATAGCATCTGCCAAACGCACCATGGTCGCCGTATGATAAGCCAAGCCTGTTTCAAAGGCATGGTGATTAGTCTTGGCAGCTGGATAGGAGTAAAATTCCTTATCATACTTAGTGTAGAGATTTCGAACAATTCGTTGCCAGACAGGATTTTCAATTTTGAAAATCATTTGCGACATATAGTCACGGATTTCCTTGACATCAACTGGCGACTTGACCTTAAAATCAGCTGGATCATTGGGTTCACCAGGCTGAGGCAAGCGGAGAGTAATTTGATTGACTTGAGGGGTGTTGTTATAAACTTCTCGGCGTCCTTTCATGTGGACAACCTTACCTGCGGTAAAGGCCTCAACGTTATGAGGTTGGGCATCCCAGAGTTTCCCTTCAATCTCGCCACTATCATCTTGGAAGGTAAAGGCTAGGTAGTTTTTCCCAGCTCGAGTTTGCCTCAGGTCAGCTGACTTGATCAGGTAAAAGCCTTCAAATAGCTCATCTTTTTTCATGTGACTAATCTTCATATTCTTCCTCATTTTCTTGGAAATGGAGTAGATCAAGCGCAGGCTCACCTTCTGACAACTCAATGTGACGGAGCGTCCGCTCGATAGCTGTGGTACGACGGTTTAATAGTTCATCAATATTGCCAGAGGCATGTTGGAGATGTTTTTGTGCCTTGACCAGAATGCCACCAAACTTGCCAAACTCGGTCTTAACGCTAGCAAGAGTCTTACTGATATGGTCGGCACTCTTTTGGATATTGAGAGTTTTGAAGCCAACTGATAGGGAATTGAGGAGAGCTGACAGGGTACTTGGACCTGCGACAATAATCTGCTCTTCCCGTCTCAAATCATCAAAGAAGATCGGATTGCGGACAATTTCTGAGTAGAGACCTTCTGTCGGAACAAACAAAACTCCAAAATTGGTCGTCCGAGGCGGTGCTATGTACTTGCTCTTGATATCCTTGGCAAAGCGCTTGACGCTGGCTAGGAGTGACTTACGACAGCGTTCGATTTCTTCTTTGTCACCCGCTTCATAGGCTTCTTCTAAGCGGTAATAATCTGCCAGTGGAAACTTGGAGTCAATTGGTAGGTAGACGTATTCCTGATCGCCTTGTCCGGGCAACTTGATGGCATACTCCACTCGTTCACTGGAGTTTTCAGCCGTTGCAAATTCTCGTTCATATTGGGCTGGTGTCATAATATCTTCGATAATTTGCCCCAGTTGCAATTCACCCAGAATCCCTCGCGTCTTGGTTCCAGTGAGAACCTTATTAAGGGCTCCGACATCACGGGCAACTGTCTGCATTTCTCCAAGACCACGATTGACAGACTCCAATTGCTTGGAAACTGTCTCAAAGGAAGCCTGCAAGCGTGTCTGTAAGGTCTTTTCTAGTTTTTCCTCGACTGTTTGGCGCATTTGTTCCAAACGTTGCTCATTTGATTCCTGCAGGGCTTGAAGACGTTGGTCGGTCTTATCCCTAGTTTGCAAGAGATTCTCTGTCATTTCTTGACGGACCTGAGTCAGGCCTTGGTGCAATTCCATTCGCACTTCTTGCAAACGGTCGCTGACAGCCACTTCCAAATCTTTTTGGTCTAACTGGCTGGCTTGTCTGGCTTGTTCAAAGCGGTAATCCAACTGGTCTGACAAGTGATCTGCCTGATCCTCTAAGCTCTTGCTTAAGTGTTTCTCCTGCTTATCCTGCCTTTGCCAAATCAGAAAGATACCAGCTAGGTTGGCAATTAATAATAGAACTAATAAACTTTCCATCCTACCTCCTGTCCTTACTATGTAGCACGACCACATAGCCATCTGGGCAAGTCACCGACACTTCCCTATCTATATATTCGTTAGAAGCGTACACTTTTTTAAAGAAAAAATTCTCCTCTATCAACTCATACTTGGCACCAAGAATGGTCAGCTGGCTATCCCGAACTGGCATAAAGGCTAGATAGTCATAGTCCGAGCGGGGTTCTAGCTGACTAGTCCCTTCTGGACAATAGGCAATCAAATTTTGCCCATCTTCAATCGCTATCTGGCGCATATAGGGTGCTAATTTGGGATTGCTAGGTAAAAAGACATTGGCCAGCATATGGTCGATACGACCACCCAAAGCACCGAAAATAGTAACCTGAGCCTGAGGATTTTTCTCAAAGATGGTCAAGAGAGCCAATTCCAGATCTGTATCATCTTTTTCTGGTCGCGCTTGGACAAAATGTTGGGCACATTTTTGAATCACCTGTCGTTCTTCTTCGGTCACAGAATCAAAATCTCCAACTGCTAGAGCAAGAGGCAAATCTTCTTCCAAGACCCAGAGCGAGCCTCGATCCACACCGACAAAACTATCAAAGTCCGTCCGGTAGTGACCGCGGTCTCCGCCTGCAAAAACGGCAACCTTAGTCCAGTTGTTTTCTGAGAGTTTGTACTCGCTCATTGACATCTCCCTTAAAGACATAGGAACCTGCTACAAAAACTGTCGCACCAGCTTCTCTGGCTAGAGCAATAGTTTGGTCATCAATCCCGCCATCCACTTCGATTTCAAAGTTCAAGCCTTTTTCATCACGAATGGCAACCAACTCACGGACCTTATCCATGGTTTCAGGCAGAAAAGCTTGACCACCAAATCCAGGATTAACTGTCATGACTAAGACTTGGTCAACTAGGTGAAGAACGTGCTTAATCGCCACGACAGGCGTACCAGGATTGATAACGACTGAAGGCTTGACACCGAGGGAGCGAATTTTTTGGAGGGCACCATGAATATGGGGCGTTGCTTCCACATGGATACTGATGATGTCTGCTCCCGCACGCGCAAAGTCTTCTAAATGATGCTCTGGATTAGCTACCATCAAGTGGCAGTCAAAGACCATCTTGCTATGAGGGCGAAGAGCTTCGACCACACCTGCACCAAAACTGATTTGTGGTACAAAATGACCATCCATGATATCGATATGGGCATACTCTGCCCCAGTTGCTTCTAGGCGCTTGATTTCACGTTCAAAGTTGGCATAATCTGCTGCCAGAATTGACGGAGCAATCTTGTATTGAGACATAGGTTTCTCCTTATTTTGGAATTTTTTTGCTGACCTTTTTATAGGTTTCTCTACGATTTTCAATTTCACTGAGGAATTGCAGGTAGTTTTCAAAACGGAAGGACGCAATAGTACCTTCTTCTACAGCAGGTTTAACCGCGCAAGCTGGCTCATGGGTATGGGTACAAGTGCGGAATTTGCAGTCTCGGCTGACACTGGTAATCTCTGGAAAGGCCTGATTGAGGTCTTCCGCCGTTGATACTTCATAGTCCAAGGATGAAAAACCTGGTGTATCTGCGATTTTACCCCCATTGAGGTTGTAAAAACTAACAGCTCGAGTGGTATGGCGCCCGCGACCCAGACTGTCTGAGATTTCTCCTGTTTCAAGATTGAGGTCTGGTGCTATTTTATTGAGAAGCGTTGACTTCCCAACACCCGTCTGCCCCATAAAGACCGTCACTTTGCCTGTTAACAAGGGCAGGAGTTCCTCTTTACTGGTCACAAAGTCATAGCCGATATCAGCATAAGTCTGTTCATAAAAATCCAGTTCTCCCCTATCTTCCAACAAATCCATCTTGGAAATATAGACGATGGGATGGATGCCCTTGTGCTCTAATAGAACCAAGAAACGATCCAGCAAATTGTTGTTAAATTCAGGTTCCTTGACGGACATGATTACTACAGCTTGGTCAATATTGACAATGGGAGGACGGACTAGACTGTTTTTGCGTTCGTGAATCTTGAGAATATAGCCTTCTGAATTTTCCTCGGCAGAAAAATCGACCCAGTCCCCAACATAAGGGGTATGACCTTTTTTACGGAAATTTCCACGCGCGCGCGTCTGATAAACCTGACCCTCACTCTCTACATAGTAGAACCCAGCCAAGGCTTTAATGATTTGTCCCTGCATCTTAGAGTCCTTGCCCTTTAAGTGCATCTGATAGGCTGGCAAATTCTTCCAAGCTGAGGGCTTCCCCACGCACACTTGGTGACAAGCCTGCTTGGTCCAAAGCCTTGGTCAGCTTGTCCTTAACTTCTTCAGTCTTGCCAAAGTAACCTGTCAGGTTATTCCATAAAGTCTTGCGTCGATGAGTGAAACTAGCCTTAGAAACCTTAAAGAAGAAATTCTCGTCTTCCACTGCTACAGCTGGTTCTGGACGGCGCACCATTTTCAAAATAGCAGAATCCACGTTTGGCGCTGGCACAAATACCGTACGAGGCACGATGAAGGCAACCTTGGCAGTCATGTAGTACTGAACCGCAATCGACAAGCTACCATAAGCCTTGGTATTCGGTTGAGCGGAAATGCGGTCCGCCACTTCCTTTTGCATCATAACCACAAACTCACTAAAAGGAATCCCACTCTCTATCAAGTGCATGAGAATAGGTGTCGTGATGTAATAAGGCAAATTAGCCACTACCTTGATTGGCAGGTCAGGATTTTTAAAATTCTGGATATGTTGCGCCAAGTCAACCTTGAGAATATCCTCGTTGACCACGGTCACATTGTCAAAATCACGCAGGGTATCTGCCAAAATTGGCACCAAACGGTGGTCAATCTCAAAGGCCATGACTTGAGCTGCACGCTCAGCCAGAAACTCGGTCAAGGCACCAATACCTGGCCCGATTTCGATGACATTGACCTGGTCATCAATCTCAGCCGTATCCACGATCTTTTGAAGGATATTGGTATCCGTCAAGAAATTTTGCCCGAAGGACTTTTTAAAGGTAAAACCGTGACGCTCCAGCACTGCCTTGGTCACGCTATAATCTGCAATTCTCATTTATTCTCTTTTCTATTATCTGTTACTTCTATTGTAACACATTCCCCTTACATTTGGGGTCTGCTTAGCTGTTCTCATAAGATTTCATAGCTTCTTCCACTTCTGCCAAAGTGACCCCAAACAACTCTAGGCGCTTGAGGAGTTGCTTGCCGTTGGAATAGCCGATTCGGAGAGCCTCTCCCAGATATTCTCTACGCTTACGGCTGTCTGCCCCTGCTAGAAAACCAAGTCGAATCAAGTCGCTACGACTGATATCAAACTGACTCTCATGTTCAAATTGTTCTGTCACCTGAGCTAGAGCCGTTTTCAGGTCTTCATAGCTGGCATGCTCAATTCCCAGAGAACGCCCCTTGGTCTTGGACTTGGGAACAGCTTCATCTCGTTTGAGGAAGGCATGCTGAACTGTTGGAATGGCCGTCATAATCATACGACGAATCCGCTCCCCATTAAAATCTGGGTCTGTAAAGACAATGACTCCATGAAGCTCATGTAGACGCTGAATACGTGCAATATCTTGCTCATTGATGGCAGAACCTCGTGTCTCATAGGTCTCTACATCGAAATAGCGTTTGAGATTGGCCGTATCATCGCGCCCTTCGACCACGATAACTTGGGAAATTTTTTCTTTCATTACTTGCTGTCCAATCCAAAAATTCGTTCTGCATTTGCAGTCGTTGCTGCCGATAACTCCTCGGTCGTCATGCCACGCAAATCCGCGATAAAATCTACTACATAGCGAGTATATGCTGTTTTGTTTTCGCGACCCCGTTTAGGAACAGGAGCCAAGTAAGGCGCATCTGTCTCTACCAAAATCTTGTCCAAAGGTAACTCTTTAGCTGCTTCTTGGATGTCAGTTGCCTTCTTAAAAGTCACCACTCCTGAGAAGGAAATGATCATGCCAAGCGCGACAAACTTCTCTGCCCACTCAAGAGTCCCTGAAAATGAATGCATGATACCACCACGAGGACCAACGCCCTCGCTCTTGATAATCTCATAGGTATCTTCCAACGCATCACGGGTATGAACTACAAAAGGCAAATCCAAGTCCTTAGATAACTGAATCTGACGGCGAAAAACCTGCTCCTGCACCTCTTTCGGTGCTGTCATCCAATGGTAGTCCAATCCAATTTCACCTAAAGCAACAACCTTGGGATGCTTGAGCTTATCAAGCAAGTAGTCTTCAATCTCCTCTGTGTAAGTTCCAGCTTCTGTCGGATGCCAACCAATAGTTGCGTAGAGTTGGTCGTACTCATCCACCAACTCCAAGGCACGCTCAATCGTCGGTTGATCAAAACCAACAATATTCATCTGTGTCACACCCATCTCAGCAGCCAAGGCAATTTCTTCTGTCTCACGGCCAGCAAATTCTTCTACATTCAAGTGTGTATGTGTATCAAAAATCATCTCTTCTAACCTCGTTTTCTATCTTCTATTATACCAAAAAACCGCCCTATCTCCTCATCTGTAAAAAATATTCTAAAATCTATTGTCGTCTCTTGACGCAATTTTTTCAAAGCAGTATAATAGCACTTATTGAAATTTTCAGTAAAGGAAAATACCATGTTTACAAAATTAAAACATACCTTTATCGGTCGTCCTCTTAAGTCCTTAACCGAAGGCGAAGGGGGACTACTGGGAAAAATGCAGGCACTAGCCATGTTATCAAGCGACGCTCTATCTTCCATTGCCTATGGGCCTGAGCAAGTAGTCCTCGTCTTGGCTAGTCTCTCTCCTCTTGCGATATGGTGGAGTCTTCCTATCGGCCTCTTTGTCCTCCTGCTCCTAGCTAGCCTGACCGTCTCCTACCGTCAAATCATCCATGCCTACCCTCAAGGAGGAGGGGCCTATATGGTTACTCGAGAAAATCTATCTCCCGAACTTGGCTTAATCGCTGGAGGTAGTCTGCTAGTTGACTACATGCTGACCGTAGCGGTATCTGTTTCATCTGGAGCGGACGCTATCACAGCAGCTCTCCCTGCTCTCCACCCTTACAACCTTCACATCTCCATTTTTCTAGTTTGCTTGCTTATGCTCTTGAATTTACGGGGCTTAAAAGAATCTGCAAGTTCACTGATGATTCCTGTCTATCTCTTTATCATCAGTACTATCTTTCTCTTGCTCTACGGAATCTTTCAACTAATGACAGGGTCTCTCAGCTATCAGGCAACTTCACCTATTGGGCATGCTGTTCCGAGCCTGTCTATCGTTCTCATTCTAAGAGCCTTTACCAGTGGTTCTGCCTCTCTGACAGGGGTTGAAGCTATTTCAAATGCCGTTCCCTTTTTCAAGGCTCCAAAAGAAAAGAATGCCGCTCAAACCTTGACCATTATGTCACTGATTTTAGGTTTTCTTTTTGCAGGCATTACCTTCCTAAACTACTGGATGGGGATTCTGCCTCAACACGGAGAAACTATTCTTTCACAGATGGCTCAAGGCATCCTTGGTAATTCCTTCTTAGGTCACCTTGGCTATTATATCTTCCAATTCTCCACAGCCTTGATTTTGGCCGTAGCTGCAAATACTGGCTTTTCGGCTTTCCCTATGCTGGCTTACAATATGGCTAAAAACAAATACATGCCCCATCTCTTTATGGAAAAAGGAGACCGCCTAGGCTACTCCAATGGAATTTTAACTCTGGCTTTTGGGGCTATGATTCTTCTTCTCATTTTTAATGGCAATACAGAACGCTTGATTCCTCTTTATACTATCGGGGTCTTCGTTCCCTTCGCCCTATCTCAGACTGGGATGATTCGTCATTGGAAAAAGGAAAAAGGAGCAAATTTCTTAAAACCTGCCCTTGCCAATATCCTTGGAGCTATCATTTGCTACGCGATTGTACTAATCTTGCTCTTTTTCCGTCTCAGTGATATCTGGCCCTTCTTCCCGATTATTCTCGTACTCACCCTACTCTTCTTGGCGATTCACAGTCATTACCAAAAAGTAGCTCAACAACTGCGACTCTATGAAGGCATCGAAAAACGTACTTACGACGGCAATCTGGTTCTGGTCCTAGTAGGAAATGTCACCCGAGTCAGTGTCGGAGCCATTAACTACGCTCAAAGTATCGGTGACGAAGTCCTAGCCATGCATATTTCTACTAAGGAAACAGTAGAGAAAGACCAAGAAATTCTCCAAGAATTTGCCGATTACTTTCCAACTATTACTCTGAAAAATATCAAGACCAGCTACCGCGACATCATCACCCCTACTGTCAAGTATGTCAAACGAATCTCTGAAGATGCCCAGAAAAAAAAACTATACAGTCACTGTCCTGGTACCCCAGTTTATCCCTAATAAACCTTGGCAAAATATTCTACACAATCAAATGAGCCTCAAACTCAAATACGCCCTTCGTTGGCACCAAGACGTCGTTGTCGCTAGCTACTCCTATCACTTAAAAGAATAAAGAAAAGGCCCTACCAGAAGCGAGAAGCGTCTGGTAAGGCCTTTTTCTGAATCCTATCACTATGCTTATACTCAATAAAAATCAAAGAGCAAACTAGGAAGCTAGCAGCAGGCTGCTCAAAGCACTGCTTTGAGGTTGTAGATGAAACTGACGAAGTCAGCTCAAAACACTGTTTTGAGGTTGTAGATAGAACTGACGAAGTCAGTAACATATATATACGGTAAGGTAACGCTGACGTGGTTTGAAGAGATTTTCGAAGAGTATTAACTGAAAAGCATGACTAGGAATATCATTGAATGTGGTTAGCTAAATCTTCCTGAGCTTTTTTATTTGACTCAGCTTTTTCTTTCAGCCATTTTTCATAGAGTTCTTGATACTGTTTAGCCGTGACTGGCTCTTTTTGCAATTCAACATATTTGTAGTTGTCCGCATTTCCCTTATGACCAACGAATGAGAATGGACCTGTAAACGGTACAGTCTTACGGAAGATTGGGTTAGCTCCACCACTTTGAACTGGTAGGAAGAGGGCACTATCCGTCAACCAAGCTTGGGCTTCAGCATATTTTTCATAGCGAGCCTGATTATCTGTGATTTCCGCATCTGCCTGATCCAAGAGTTTCTTATAGTCAGAAAGACCAATCTTGTCCTTAACTTCCTTGTCTTTTCCTTCAGACAAGCCCATGTTTTTCAACTGAGAACCTGTCTCTGGATCAAGGATGGCTAGGTAAGTCTTAGGATCTGAGTAATCTCCACCCCATCCCGAGATGTCGATATCGTAGTCTTTTTGTTCTGCTGTATCTGCAAAGTAGGTTGCCTGGTCTTTTTCATCTGGAGAAAGTTGGATAACATCGATAACTACATTCTCCTTACCAAGAGTTTCTTCCACTGTTTGTTTGAACGATCCAGCCTGTTGCACATCTAACTTAGCAGTCTGGTCAACTGGCATATCCAAATGAATTGGGAAAGTTACTCCCTGTGCTTGCAGACTTTCTTTGGCCTTAGCAAACTTCTCTTTGGCCTTTTCAGGATTCAAGAAGGCTTGCTTACCATCGTTTAGGTTAATATTTGCCCAATCTTTACCGTAGTTGACAATTTTCTCATTGACAATGTCACCAAAGTTCTTATCGCCAACTTGAACAAAGTTACTTGGTGTAATCGTATTACGCAAGATACGGTCTGCTCCATCTTCACCATTTGTCTGTGCTGCATAGGCATGACGATCAAAGGCAAAGTTGATAGCCTGACGGAAATCTTTATTTTGCATAGCTGCGCGTGAATCTGTCTTTTCCTTATCAGACTGTTTCATAGTCTGCTTGTAGCTTTGACGATTTACGTTGAAAAGATAGTAGAAGGTAACTGAGTTTTGCGGTGTATAGGTAATCTTGTCCTCATTTCCCTTCTTGAGTTCAGCAAAGACTGAACTTGTTGGGAAGATACGACCATCTGTATAGTTACCATCCAAGAAACCTCTAGCAATGCTGTCTTGGTCAGAACCGTCAAAGAAAGAGAGTTTCACTTTCTCGATTTTAACATTGTCCTTATCCCAGTAATTAGGGTTTTTGTCAAGTTCAATCAAAGATTTGGATGTGAAGGATTTAAATAAGTAAGGACCATTTGACAAGATACTTGATGGTGTCACACTTCCAAAGTCATCTCCCTGAGACTTCAAGAAGGCTTCATTTACAGGACTAAGGATACTTGCTGTTGTTTTAGAGTTCCAATAAGTCTCAGGTTGGTTGAGAGTGTATTGTAGCGTGTAATCATCCACTGCCTTAACACCAACAGTTGCAAAATCAGATGATTTCCCTTCAACATAGTCTGCTAGTCCCTTGATAGAGTCTTGAACCAAGTACAAGTTCTCAGCTTTTTTATCAGCCGCATACTTGAGACCAGTCACAAAGTCATGAGCTGTTACGTCCGCATACTCTTCTCCTTCAGAAGTATACCATTTAGCTCCCTGACGAATCTTATAAGTGTAGGTCAAACCATCTTTTGACACCGTCCATGACTCAGCCATAGATGGAATGAGATTGCCATATTGGTCATTTTCCAACAAACCATCAATCAAGTTGGTTGTGATACTAGATGTAGAGTCTCGGGTAGAGGTAATATAATCCAAGGTATCTGGGTTATTGACAAAGATATAAGAGTAAGTCTTGTCTGCATTACTTGATTGAGATGATCCACACGCTGCTAAAGCTAGACCTGCTGTCAAAGCCATAGCTCCAAAAAGCATAACTTTTGATTTCTTCATGATTATTCTCCAATTTTACAGTATGTGAAATATTATACACTATTCAAGCAAAAATATAAAGCTTTTTGTACTTTTTTACAAAAATAAAAATCAGTAGACTCGAGTTCCTACTGATTTTTGTTATGGTTCGTTTGGATTATGCAGCCAAAACTTTGCGTCCTTTACGACGACGAGCTGCCAATACGCGACGACCGTTTTTAGTTGACATACGGTTACGGAATCCGTGTTTGCGCGCACGACGAAGTTTACTTGGTTGATAAGTACGTTTCACGATGAATACCTCCTCATAGATTTTGTATTCGTTTAGCCGGCTATAAAGTGATCAGTTACTAAACATACTTTACTATTCTATCTGATTCTTTTACTTTTGTCAATAGCTCAAGGCAAATGTTTCCAGCTTTTTCGAATGTAAGCCCTATCTACGATACTGTTTCAAGAAACGAGTCATCTTTTCTTGGATTTGGGCTAGTTCATCAACACGAGGAAGGTAAACGATACGGAAGTGGTCTGGTTCCTGCCAGTTAAAGCCTCGACCATGAACCAAGAGAACCTTTTCCTGCTTCAAGAAATTAAGGACAAATTGCTCATCATCATCGATACGGTACATATTGCGGTCGATTTTAGGGAAGATATAGAGTCCCGCTTTAGGTTTAACCGCAGAGAGACCTGGAATATCTTGAATAGCATTGTAGATGAAATTTCTTTGCTCGTAGATTCGTCCACCAGGAAGGAGCAATTCATCGACCGACTGGTGACCACCTAGGGAAGTTTGTACGACCTGTTGAGCTAAAACGTTAGAGCAAAGGCGCATATTGGACAGCATATTGAGCCCTTCTATATAGCCCTTGACATGAGTCTTTGGTCCAGACAAGACCATCCAACCCACACGGAAACCAGCGATACGATGGGATTTTGACAGACCATTCATGCTGACACAGAAAACATCTGGTGCCAAACTCGCCACAGGCGTATGCACATGTCCATCCATTACCATACGGTCATAGATTTCATCCGCAAAGATAATCAAATCGTTTTGACGGGCAATCTCAATAATCTCCAACAAGAGTTCCTTAGGATAAAGGGCTCCAGTTGGGTTGTTTGGATTGATAAGGACGATTGCCTTGGTATTGGAAGTGATTTTTGACTTGATATCGTCAATATCTGGGTACCATTCTGCAGCTTCATCACAGATATAGTGAACGGCATTTCCTCCAGCTAGGCTGACAGCTGCTGTCCAGAGAGGATAGTCTGGCATTGGGACTAAGACCTCGTCTCCATTATCCAAAAGCCCCTGCATGGACATAACAATCAGCTCACTGACACCATTTCCAAGGTAAATATCATCAATATCTACATTTGGGAATTTCTTCAATTGGCAATACTGCATGATGGCCTTACGGGCTGAGAAAATCCCTTTGGAGTCAGAATATCCTTCACTATCCCGCGCATTCATAATCAAGTCATGAATGACTTCGTCTGGCGCTGTAAAGCCAAATTCTGCTGGATTTCCTGTATTCAGACGTAAAATCTTTTCTCCGTTTGCTCGCATCCGCATAGCTTCTTCCAAAACAGGACCACGGATATCATAAGCAACATGCTCTAACTTACTAGACTTGTTATATTCTTTCATCTTGTTTCCTCAATTCTTCAGGATAGTAACATTATACCACTAGAAAGAGAATGCGACAAGTTTGCTGAAATGTGTTATACTCTTCGAAAATCAAATTCAAACCACGTCAACGTCGCCTTGCCGTACTCAAGTACAGCCTGCGGCTAGTTTCCTAGTTTGCTCTTTGATTTTCATTGAGTTTTACTAGATTAAGATAGAAGAAAAAACCTCGCTAAAAGCGAGGCCAAGACAGGGGAGATAGCAGGTATTTTGCGAAAGTCACATCACATACCAAAAGATAAACCTAGAAAAAGCAAGCCTAAAAAGGAGTCATAAAGAAGATTGAACATGAGGAAAAGTCCCCATATCATCAAGTAATCCCAACGCCCACTTCGTTTTGCAACTAGGAATAAAATTAGATGGTAGAGTACATGAAAGACTAAAAATCCGATAAATCCTGGATAAAGAAACGGTACCAGACTCTCTAATTGCCAGATCATAATAACTTCTAGCAAGACTGAAACTAGGATGATTCCATAATAAAGGAAATTTGAATTTTTTGCTTCTTGAAAAGAGTTTTTCATCATTCTCCCTCCCTTCACTTCTTCCCTGCTATCCTTTCTTTTATTTTATCATATATTTATATAGATTTTAAGTGCTAACATTCTTTTGAAAAATACTTTTTTTGCTTTACTTCTATAGTGAAAAGGTTTACAATTATAGTAAGAAAATTTCAGGAGGTTTCATTATGGCACAACGTTACCAAAATATCATGGTCGCAATCGATGGTTCTAAAGAAGCAGACTTGGCTTTTGTCAAGGGAGTTCATTCTGCTCTACGAAACGACGCTAAACTCACCATCGCACATGTCATTGACACACGCGCACTCCAAAGCGTATCCACCTTTGATGCTGAAGTTTACGAAGAACTCCAAGTTGACGCTGAAAGTCTGATGAAAGAGTATGAAAAACGTGCAAGGGATGCTGGTGTGGCAGATATTCATATCGTCATTGAAATGGGAAATCCAAAGACCCTACTGGCACGTACTATTCCCGATGCTGAAGAAGTGGACCTCATCCTCGTTGGCGCAACTGGTCTCAACGCCTTTGAACGCCTCTTGGTCGGATCTTCATCTGAATACATCCTCCGCCATGCTAAGGTCGATTTGCTGGTTGTGAGAGAACAAGAAAAAACCTTATAGTCACGAAGAAAAGGAGCCCAGAGCTCCTTTTTCTTTACTGTTTATTTCTCTCTTTATGGCGTTCATAAGCCTTGAGCTGGCGCTGCAGTTCCTTTTTAATAGCAGGTTCTGGAGCATATTTTTCTTCCCAATCATCTGGCTTTAAGATTTTGTGGGTCACTGGCTCAAAATGAGCCTTGCCATCTGGAAAAATTTTCCCCATATTGGCCTGATGGACAATATCAAAAATACGTTCTGGGTCCACCCCCATCAAAACAAAACTACCGTAGGTGAAGTAAAGCGTATCAATCAAGGCATCCACCTGCCCTACCAAATCTTGCTGTGCAGGTGTCTTCTTGGCTACTTTATCTGCTGCCTTATCAAGAGCTTGATGAAGTTGCGATAGAGCTTGACCAAAGTCCTCTTCAGAAGGACTGGCAGCTCTAACAAATTCCACCAATTCTTCTATTTTAAAGCCAGCCCTGTGGGTTGCACCTTCTAAATCCCAAGCTCGTGGTTCTTCTTGGGTTCGTTCATCCATCATGTGGTGGAAGGTCTTGACCTTATTGAAATGATAGTCACGGCTGACAAAGACTTTTTCTGAAGCTAGAACACCAAAATGTTCCAAGGCCTTGTGGATTCCGTCTTGCTGATTGCTGGTGGTAATGTGCTTAGCAACTTCCTTGACACTGCTACTACCATTTCCCATAGCGACCGACATACCGACACCCGCCAGCATTTCTAGGTCGTTATCTGAGTCACCAAAGGCCATGACTTGGTTGAGGTCAAAACCATATTCTTTCCCGACTCGGCGTATGCCTTCCAATTTAGAGTTTCCTTGATTGATGACATCTGCTGCAAAAGGATTGCTACGTGTCAATTTCAAGTCTTCAAAATCAGCTGCCGCCTTCTCAGATTCTTCTGGCGTCATCAGCATCAAGACTTGGTAGATAGGCTGATTCATCAGGTGAAGCAGGTCTTCTTCCTTTTGGGGAACAACCTTGCTGACCATACGATTAAAGGAATGACTCACTGTTCGGGTTAAGACAGAAGGAACGAAGCGACTGATTCGTTGGGAAAAAGAACCCAGACCAAAAGACATGATTTTAGAACCCAACATGGCATCCTTGGTCCCTAGGGCAATCTCCTTGCCCTCTTTTTTAGCATAAGTAATTAGATGGCGCAAATGTAACTTGGAAATTGGGCTCGTGAACAAGACCCTGTCTTTATTAAAGATATACTGGCCATTGTAGGTTACCGCAAAATCCAAATCCAAATCGTCCATCAATTCCTTAACAAAAAAAGGTCCTCGCCCTGTCGCTACACCAACTAGCACCCCTTGTTCTTTGACAATCTTAATCGCGTCCTTAGTGGATTTCAAAACACTCTTGCGATCGTTGACCAAGGTTCCATCGATATCAAAAAAAACAGCTTTGACTTCCATCCTATCCCAATCTCCCCTTTTGTGATACAATGATTATACCACATTTCAGAAAGAGTGAGTAAATCATGCCTAAGAAAATCCTTGTTTTACATACTGGTGGAACTATTTCCATGCAGGCCGATGCTTCTGGCGCTGTTGTAACGAGTTCAGATAATCCCATGAACCATGTGTCCAACCCACTTGAAGGAATCCAAGTCCACGCCTTGGACTTTTTTAACCTACCAAGCCCCCATATCAAACCCAAGCATATGCTGGCCCTCTACCAAAAAATCAAAGAGGAAGCAGATAACTACGATGGGGTTGTGATTACACATGGAACCGATACTTTAGAGGAAACAGCTTATTTCCTTGATACCATGGAAGTTCCCCATATGCCTATCGTTCTAACAGGGGCCATGCGTAGCTCTAACGAACTCGGCAGCGACGGTGTTTATAACTATCTGAGTGCTTTACGAGTGGCTAGCGATGACAGAGCCACTGACAAAGGGGTTTTGGTGGTTATGAACGATGAAATCCATGCTGCCAAGTATGTTACCAAGACACATACAACCAACGTCGGCACCTTCCAGACCCCAACACATGGACCACTTGGTCTGATTACGAAGCGGGAAATTCTCTACTTCAAAACAGCTGAACCTCGTGTCCGCTTTGACCTTGATCACATACAAGGATTGATTCCTATCATCTCAGCTTATGCTGGTATGACAGATGAGCTGATTGATATGCTGGATTTGGAACAATTGGACGGTTTAATTATCCAAGCCTTCGGGGCTGGTAATATTCCCAAAGAAACGGCTCAAAAATTAGAAAGCCTTCTGCAAAAAGGAATCCCAGTCGCCCTAGTTTCACGATGCTTTAACGGTATTGCCGAGCCTGTTTATGCCTACCAAGGTGGGGGAGTACAGTTGCAAAAATCTGGTGTCTTCTTTGTTAAAGAACTTAATGCCCAAAAAGCCCGCTTGAAACTCCTCATCGCTCTCAATGCCGGACTAAGAGGACAGGCTTTGAAAGACTATATGGAAGGCTAAGTCTCTTCTCCAGAAAGCAAAATCAGGAAATCTTCACGATTCCCTGATTTTTTCTATGGCTATGTCACAACAAACAGTTGATAAATAGCCATTTTTATAGGGGAGTATCAGAACTCCCCTACAAACTGTTATTTGCAGTTATCTATACTCATTTGGAATTTCGATATGAAGTGTCTCACACAATAACTTCACATCATGTGCATCATTTTCATCAAACTCGTATCCCAGATGGAACATTACTTGACTATATGGTTCAATACAGGAAACCTCTATTTCCTCAATTCTTCCTTTACCCGAAAAAGTTTCTACCGGAAAACAATCCCCATCATAAAGAATTTCACCTTCGTCCGTATATTCAAAACAATGCAAATCAATAATTCTGTTTTTCAAATCTTCCCATACAGTATGGTTCAATGTTGTATATTCCATCTTAATCTCATAAAAGCCATTAGCTTTCATTATTTCTATAAAGTTCTGATAATCGTTCTTTTCTACAAAAATGTCAATATCATTATGGGCTCTTGACTGATATCCAAGAAGAGCATCTACACCCCAGCCACCATCAAGAAAGACTTTAATCTCCGCATCTATTGCAAATTGAAGAATCTGTTTTACATCTGTTATATTGACCATCTTATCATCTCCACAAATTCTAATTAGGCGACCAGAGGAACTGCTGGTCTGTTTGATAAATCTCTGCATTTAGCAGTTTTCAATGTTGCCAAAACGAAAGTTAAGAAGATGTTCCTTTTCTCCATGTCGCTTTCTTTGGCGTAATTTACAAGGTTATTCCACACAAGATAGTTGTTCAGATACTTGGTAGAAACACCGTTAAAGCCACGCATAAACCTCTTTAGCTGGCTATGGTAGCTATTGATATGTTGGATATTATAAATGCCTTTCTTGGCTTTGCCAGTCTTTAACTGCACAAGGTCAATGCCATTGGCATTTGTAAATCTCACATAGGAGTTCATCTTGTCCGTAACAAGAGTGGAATTGGTCTTAATCCTACCATCATAAATATGATGTAAATCTCTTGTAGAAACTCTACCAGTATTCGTAATCTTGGAGATAGACAAGCCATTCCTATTAACCGCACAAGGAACACATACCTTTTCTTGGGACAAGCCTCTGATATGTGTAGAATGACCACGCTTATGAGCCTTGCGTGGCATAGCAAATGTCTTACTCTTGCTATGATTGCCCTTGTACGAGATGGCGAAAAAAGTTTCGTCAGCCTCAATAATGCCGTCAAGGGTAACATCGTCTGCCATATTCTGAAGTGCATCCAAAATCTTGTGTCTCCAAAGGAATGCGGTGTTTCTGTGAATCCCACAAGCAACAGCAGTCTTACGAATGGATAAGCCATTCATCATACAATCAATGTACTGCTCCCACACGGACAAGTCTTTTCTTGTACCAGACACAATGGAGTTCGTAGCAATCACGAAGGACTTGCCACAATCCTTACATACATATCGCTGTGTGCCATCTTTACGATGACCATTGCGAACCACATGGATACAGCCACAAAGAGGGCATACACGACCATTT
The DNA here is from genome assembly GCF_006385165.1 of Streptococcus symci. Classification (GTDB taxonomy): domain Bacteria; phylum Bacillota; class Bacilli; order Lactobacillales; family Streptococcaceae; genus Streptococcus; species Streptococcus symci. Next base: position 175,611 of record NZ_VFJA01000004.1, read on the forward strand.
GCAAAGCGTTCCTTTGCTACGAAATCTTCAATATTCAAAGACTTTACAAAGGCAGGACTTAAAAGCATTGTTTTAAGGCTTTCCTGCTCTGCGACAGTCAACTTACCGATAATATCTAATGCGTCTTTGATAGTAGGCATATCCAATTACCTCCTTCGGTGGTACTGTTTCTTACTATTATTATACGCTATTTCTCGTCAAAATCAACCATTTGTTGTGACAGAGCCTTTTCTATTTACGTTTTCGTGTTGAACGACGTTCTGTCAAACCATGAGGTAAGAGAACTTCACGTTCTTCCAATTCTTCCTTGTGCATAATCTTAGTCAACATACGCATACTAATGGCACCAAGGTCATAAAGAGGTTGGGCAATAGTTGTCAAGTTTGGACGGGTAAAGCGTGAGACTTGCGAATCATCACTAGTAATGATTTCAAATTCTTCTGGTACTGACACACCCTTATCAGCAAGGCCGTTCAAGACACCTGCTGCCAATTCATCACCTGTTACAACTGCTGCAGTTGCATTTGATGAAATTAAACGCTCTGCCAAGGCATAGCCATCTTCATAAGTGTATTTAGATTCAAATACCAATCCTTCGCTATAAGAAATACCTGCTTTTTTCAAGGCTTCCTTGTAGCCAACCAAACGAACCTTACCATTGATGTCATCCACTAGTGGACCACTAACGAAAGCAATGCGCTCATTTTCTTTAGCAAGGTAGGTTACTGCATCAATCGTTGCTTGTTTGTAGTCAATATTGACACTTGGAAGCTGATGTTCTACATCCACTGTCCCTGCAAGAACAACCGGGGTCCGAGAACGAGAAAACTCTGAACGAATTTTTTCAGTCAAGTGGTAACCCATAAAGATGATACCATCCACTTGCTTAGAAAACAGTGTATTAACCACTGAAACTTCCTTATCATCATCCTCATCACTATTGGCAAGGACGATATTATACTTGTACATTTCAGCGATATCATCAATTCCTTTAGCAAGCGTTGAGAAATAGCCATTGGTAATATTTGGAATCACGACACCGACAGTGGTTGTCTTTTTACTTGCAAGACCACGCGCCACGGCATTTGGACGGTAATCCAAACGGTCAATCACCTCAAGCACTTTTTTACGAGTATTCTCTTTTACATTTTTATTGCCATTAACTACACGGCTAACCGTCGCCATTGAAACTCCTGCTTCACGGGCGACATCATAAATCGTTACTGTATCGTCTGTATTCATTTCATTTCCTTTCTATATCATACCTCACGAGACTCCAAAAAAAGAGACGGTATGAAAATTTCGTTTTCATGATTCTACTTATTCCATTTTATCACTATTTGTAAACACTTTCAAGCATTTTTTGAAGATTGTTTGAAAAAATTTCATAGGAAGCTATGTATATGAAGAAAAAATCACCTTTTCTTGATTTTTAATCCTATTTGCTGTATGATAAGGGAAAGAAAGGGGGCAGAAATATGGCTTTTACCAATACCCAGATGCGGTCGGCTAGTTTTGGCATTGTCACCAGCTTGCCTGATGATGTCATTGACTCTTTTTGGTATATCATCGACCACTTCTTAAAAAATGTCTTTGAATTGGAAGAAGAACTCGAGTTTCAATTGCTTAATAACCAAGGAAAAATTACCTTCCATTTTTCAAGTCAACACCTCCCTACAGCCATTGATTTTGACTTTAACCATCCTTTCGACCCTCTTTATCCCCCGAGAGTACTGGTTTTAGATATGGACGGTAGAGAAACTATCCTCCTCCCAGAAGAAAATGACCTATTTTAATACTCAATGAAAATCAAAGAGCAAACTAGGAAGCTAGTCGCAGGTTGCTCAAAACACTGTTTTGAGGTTGTGGATTGAAGCTGACGTGGTTTGAAGAGATTTTCGAAGAGTATAAAAACTCTAGCCTTCAGTTGCAAGTGACTGAAAACTAGAGTTTTTTCTATTTTTTCAAAGCATCATACAAGTTGCGGATAGGTTGCTTTAAGGTAGGATGGATAAAATGAGGCGCAAGTTCTTGTAATGATTCAAGGACAAAAAGACGTTCTGCTATGTAAGGATGAGGCAAGATAAGGTCATCTGTATAAAGGATCTGGTCCTCCACAAAGAGCAAGTCCAAATCAATCAAACGAGGTCCCCAATGTACTTCTCTCACCCGTCCCATCTCTGACTCAATTGCTAACAAGGTCTCTAATAGAACTGGGGCCGGCAACCAGGTTGCAACCTCAACCACTTGATTAGCAAAGCTATCCTGCTCCACACCACCCCAAGGCTCCGTTGTCAAGACACTGGACTCTTTGAGAATATGGATACCTCGATTTCGCATTTTCTCAATGGCTTGCTTCAAGTTTACTTGTTTATCTCCCATATTGCTTCCTAGGGCGATAAAAGCCCTCTGCTTGCGGCGATGAATGGTTACCGAGCAAGTATCTAGTGGCAAATGCACTGGCGCCCAAGGTTTTTTCAGTTCCAGCTTCATTTCTTGGACAAGAGGATAGGCTTTAAAGGTACGTTCCACCAGTTTATAAGCTACCGTTTCAATCAAATCCTCACTCGTTTCCTGAAACCAAGTCGTCCACTGCTGACACAATTCCCCGTAATGGACAGAGGCTGTTAAATCCAAGTCTGTAGCCGCCTTGGTCATATCATAGGATAGGATTGCGGAAATAACAAACTTCTGCCCCAATTCTTTCTCACTAGGAAAAAGACCATGATAGGCAAAAATTTCCAAATCCTTGATCTGTAGTTGATCCATAATGATTCCTTTCTAGAAAAATCCGCCCAAAGCGGATTCTTTTTATAGTCCCATTAAACGATAAGCCTGGTCTCGGAGGTCCTTATCTGTTTCAAATAGACCACGAGCTACTGTCGTCAAGGTTGCAGTACCTGGTTTTCTGACACCACGCATGCTCATACACATATGTTCCGCCTCAATGACAACAAAGGCTCCTTTAGCACCTAGATACTCCATCAAGGCATCGGCCACTTCGATATTCAAACGTTCTTGAATTTGTGGTTTTTTCGAATAAACTTCAACCGTACGGGCTAGCTTAGACAAACCTGCCACACGGCCATCTGGAATGTAGGCAATTTGCGCTTTACCATAAAATGGCAAGAAGTGGTGCTCACACATGGTATGGAAAAAGATATCCTTTTCTACTACCATATTATCATCAATAATCTCAAAGGATTTTGATAAATGTTCCTCCGCTGTTTGACCAAGACCTGAAAAAATCTCTTGGTACATACGAGCCACACGAGCAGGTGTTTCCTGCAAGCCCTCGCGGTTAGCGTCCTCTCCGACAGCCTCGATAATCATTTTTACAGCTGCTTCAATCTTTTGTTTATCCATTCTCTTTTTTCCTCTCCATCAGATAGGCTCTCACTTGGCTCAAGAAATACAAGGAACCTGTGACAATCCAAACTGTTTTTTTCTCTTCTTTTTTATCTGTCAATTTCTGCTCTAGAAAATCCTGCCAACCTTGGTAGCTGAGATTTCTAGACTTAGCTGCCTCTTCCAGAACGTTTTCATCAGTCGCCCGACTATCTTCAAAATGTGTCAGAGTAAGCTCGGTATCTGGCATGGCCCCTAGCAAGTCCAACATATCCTCCAAGGCCTTGGTTTTGATACAAGTAAAGAGGATTTCCTTACGATAATCCGCAAAGCGTTCTTGCAAGGTTGCCAATAAAGCCTTAATAGCATGAGGATTGTGGGCTCCATCCAAAATCATCAAGGGATCTCTTGACACGATTTCCAAACGCCCTGGCCAACTTGTTTCTTCCAAGGCTTGAGCAAGCAAGTGATTGCTTGCTAACTCTCGACCATCTTCTTGACAAAAAGTATCAAGTAAAGCTATGGCCATCCCAGCATTCTCTATCTGGTGCAAACCAAGCAGGCCAGTCTGGAAGCGACCTTGTCTGACAGCACTTGTATAGTCAAAGACTTCACCCGTTACCACACTCTCTTGGTGACTGACATGATAATCTGTCCCGTAGGCAAATCTCAGTGCATCTTTCCCTTCCGCAATGCGGTCAATCACAGCTAGCGCTTCTGGAGCAATGCGACCTGTTACCAAAGGAATCCCTTGTTTGATAATACCTGCCTTCTGCTCTGCTATGGCTTCCAAGCTGTCACCAAGTAGGGCTATATGATCTAATCCAATAGTCGTAATTCCTGTCAAAATTGGTTGGCAGACATTGGTGCTATCCAAGAGCCCACCCATGCCCACTTCCATGATAGCCACATCTACTTGTTCAGAGGCAAAGTAATCATAGGCTATAGCTGTGATGATCTCAAACTCGGTTGTTCTCTGCAAATTAGCAGCCGCTTCTCCTTCCAGCAAAGTCTGATAGTCTGCCATGAGGGTTTCTAGTCTTGCTTCTGGAATAGATTCCCCATTGATGCTAATCTGGTCTGTGTAATGAATGAGATAGGGCGAGCTGAAAACACCAACTCTCAGCCCCATATTTTCTAGCATATTTTTCAAAAAAGCAATGGTCGAACCCTTGCCATTGGTCCCTCCGATATGGATAACCTTGAGTTTGAGATGGGGATTGCCACGCAGAGCTAACAGTTCCACCATTCGTCCCAATCCAAAATGCGGTTGATCGGTCCGATAGTTGACAATCCACTGATTGTTTTCAATTTCTTTCATCTTATTTATATTGTTTTAAATCTAAATTTTCCGCTTCATCAGCCAGACGAACGGCGGAGGCAATTTCAACTGCCATCCTGTGACTGGCTACGTCATGCACACGCACCACTTCCACACCCTGTCTCGCAGCAATACTGGTTACATGAGCCGAAGCCGTGTCCCGATTGCGGAAACCAAGTTCTGTCTCAGGATTGACTTCAAAACCATTCTCTTCTAGGATATTGATAACAAACCGCTTGCGCGAAACTCCAAGAAAGATTGGATAGCCCTTCTGATGGAGTTTATCCAAGTCCCGTAAAAGAAGGAGATTTTCTTTCTTGGTCAGACCAAAACCAATTCCTGGGTCCAACAGGATATTTTCTTGTGCAATCCCAGCTTGATTTGCGCTCGCTAGTGCTCGTTCAAAGAAAGTCTCCATCAAGTCTTCGATTGGCAATGTTTCAAAGTCAGCTAACTCTTCCTCTGTAAAAGCTTGATTAAAACCAAAATGAGGGAAGATGAGCGAGCTAGGGTGCTGAGGTCGAGCCATGACTGGATTAAACATGATAACCACTTTCGCACCAGCCTTAGCTATCACATGGGCCATTTTCTCATCTCCCATGAGACCAGTGATATCATTGACCAGATTGGCACCAGCAGCCAAAGCAGCCTCTGCTACCTGACTCTTCCAAGTATCAATAGAGATGAGGACATCACTTTCCTTGCGAATCGCTTTAATCACTGGAACAACACGCTGGATTTCCTCTTCTATCTCAACATAGCTACTTCCACTTCCCGGCCGAGTCGATTCTCCGCCGATATCTAGCATACTAGCCCCTTCTGCTATCAATTTACGAGCCTGCTGGAGTGCCTGCTCAAGAGCAAAAAATTGACCACCATCCGAAAAGGAATCTGGGGTTACATTGATAATTCCGCAAATAGCTGTCTTTGCATGATTTACTTTAGTTGACATATCGGTCACTCCCTCAAGGCTTTTCACCATATTATTTCTCTATTTTACCATAAAAAGAAAAAGATGGACACGATTGCATTCATCTTTTTCCCAGTAGAAACATGTAAGCAATTGTCAAAAATCTTAAACAGAAATCCCTAATGTCCGACTCATGATCACCACAAGAGCCAACAAACAGAAAGCAACCCCATTCACAATCATGTGAAGCAAGATAGACATTTCCAAACGTTGGGTCTTGTAAGCCGTCCAAGACAGAACGATCGACATACCTCCATAAATCAATAAAGAAGGTAAATTACTTGGTTGATGCAATAAAGCAAACACAACCGTACCGACTACAAATCCCAAGTTCTCTTTTCCTCGGAAAATCTTTTTAGGAACAATCCCACGGCACAAGATTTCCTCACAAATTGGAGCAAGCAAGGCTAGCAAGAAAAAGCTAGAAATCAAAGAACTATTTTGAACCATATCGTTAATCTGAGACTGGTTCCCTGTTGTCGTCTCATTTGACAGTTGCAACAAGATGGAACCAAGTATATTTGAACAGATAATAACTAAATAACTCAAGCCCAAACGTGCTAGATCCTTAGCTCTAAAAAAGGAAAAATTAAAACTTGCTAATTGCGTTTTACGAGCTCCAAAAATAAATAGTGCCAACACTACAATTGAAATACCAGCAACTATCAGTCCTGACTGTAACAGTGGTACTGCATTTAAAGTTAAAATAGCAGTAACCCCTATAGGAATCTGATATAAAATTGTCGCCAGCAAAAAGATTAACAACCAACCTGCACGATTCAATAATTCTTTCCAGATACTTTTCTCTTTCATCACCCATCTCCTTTGTATTAAAAAAGGGGAAAAATCCCCCTGGGTAATCCTATTATAAGGCCATGCTAATGTAGTTAAGGATAAATAAGGCATCCAAAATCCAAATCATGACATGAACATCTTTAGCTTGACCTTTGACAAGCTTAGTCAAAGTGTAAGTCAAGAAACCAACTGCAATCCCTTGAGTGATAGAGTAGCTGAATCCCATAAAGATAGATGTGAAGAAAGCAGGAACCGCTTCAGCCATATCGTCCCAATGGATATTTTTCAAGCTACCAAGCATCATAATTCCAACAATAATCAAGATTGGAGCTGTAGCAGATGAAGGTACGATAGCTAACAGTGGGCTAAAGAAGCTTGAGATCGCAAAACAAATTGCCACGACCAAGGCTGTCAAACCAGTACGTCCACCTGCACCGATACCAGCAGCAGACTCAACATAAGTCGTTACGTTCGAAGTACCAGCGATGGCACCAATTGAAGTACCAATCAAGTCTGAATAAAGAGCCTTGTCCAACTTAGCTGATTGATGATTTTCACCGTTTGTTGCTACGATACCAACTTTTTCACCCGTACCAATCAAGGTACCAATTGTGTCAAAAATATCTGTCAACGAGAAGGCAAGAATGGCCATAAGAGTTTCAGGTAAGCGAGCTGTATCTGAAATCAAAGCTCCCAAACCTTCTGAACCAAGAGCTGCACCAAAGACTTTCTTCAAGTCTTCAAAGGCTGCACCAACATGGTTATTAGCAAAATCGATACTAGACAAATCTACCAAACCAACTGCAATAGCAAGAACAGTTGTTGTCAAGATAGAGAGAATAATTCCCCCTTTAATTCCTTTGATAACAAAGAAAATAGTAATGGCAAGTCCTGCAAGAGCCACCAAAACAGCTGGATTATTAAAGCTGACCAATCCTGGAACTGCTGAAGAGTTTGCTGCAATCGTTGCTTGAGCTTTGTCTGCCCCTTCTCCTACAACAGTATAGTTGCCTGGATCAATCGTAAATTTCAAAAGTCCAGCATTCTTAATTCCCACGTAGGCAAGGAAAACACCGATACCAGCTGAAATAGCTGAGCGAAGGGCATTTGGAATCGATTCAATGATCATTTTACGAACATTTGTCAAGGTAATAATCAATGAGATAATCCCACAGATGAAGACCATAGCCAAGGCTTCTTGCCAAGAATAACCAAGTCCAAATACGACTGTGAAGGTAAAGAAGGCATTAAGACCCATACCTGGTGCTTGGGCATAAGGTAAGTTAGCATAGAAGGCCATCATCAGGGTACCAGCAACTGCACCGATAATCGTTGCGAGGAATACACCCTGAGCAGGCATTCCTGTTTGCGAAAGAATTTGTGGGTTTACAAAGAGAATATAACTCATTGCAAAGAAAGTTGTTAAACCAGCAAGAACCTCTGTACGAACGTCTGTACCGTTCTCTTTTAGTTTAAATAATTTGTCCATTATCAATCTCCTTTTAATTTTTACGAACAATAATAGAATTATATCACTTATCATTCACTTTTTCAATATCTTTGTTTGATTTATTTAAGAAATTGAGCCAATTTTATTTTTTGTTTGGAATCTGTTTTTCTGCCTGCTTTTTGTTATAATAGTAGACATCTTATCTGGAAAGACACTAGAAAGGTTTATATGACGAAAAAAATTATTGCAGTTGACCTGGATGGAACCCTGCTCAACTCAGACAGTCAGATTTCTGACTTTACCAAAGAAACCATTAAAAAAGTTACTGAAAAAGGCCATCAGGTTATTATTACGACAGGTCGCCCTTACCGCATGTCAAAAGATTTCTACCGCGAACTAGGCTTAGACACTCCTATGATTAATTTCAACGGCTCCCTCACTCATTTGCCAGACCAAGTTTGGGATTTTGAAAAGTGTTTGACGGTAGACAAAAAATATCTTTTAGACATGGTTCAACGTTCAGAGGACATTCAAGCCGATTTTATCGCTGGAGAATATCGTAAAAAATTCTACATTACAAATCCTAATGAAGAAATTGCCAATCCCAAACTATTTGGTGTAGAATCTTTCCATCCTGAAGATCAATTTCAGCCAGAGTTAGTAACCAAGGATCCTAACTGCATTCTGTTGCAGACTAGAGCCAGTGACAAATATGCATTGGCAAAAGAAATGAACACCTTCTACCAGCATCAACTTTCTATTAATACCTGGGGAGGTCCGCTCAATATCCTTGAATGTACCCCAAAAGGTGTCAACAAGGCCTTTGCTTTGGACTACTTGCTCAAGGTAATGAACCGTGACAAAAAAGATTTGATTGCTTTTGGAGATGAGCACAATGATACCGAAATGCTCGCTTTTGCTGGGAAAGGTTATGCCATGAAAAATGCCAACCCAGAGCTACTCCCTTATGCAGATGAGCAAATTTCCTTGACAAATGACCAAGACGGGGTTGCCAAAACCCTGCAAGACTTATTCTTATAGCCCATACTGACCAGCTTTCGAGCTGGTCTTTGTGCTCTTTTCACAGTCTCATCAACCGGTTAATCGATTGTTCTACTTTTTGCCTCCAAAACCTTGGAAAAGGCTTTCTTTTGTGATATACTTCACATATAAATACAAGAGAGCTCGTCACACTCGACTCTGTTGACATAAAATCAATCCAGTCCTGTTTCTCCTGCTCTCAGTTAAATCAAGGAGGATAGCTATGAAAGCTGTTGTTGTAAATCCAGAAAGCACTGGTGTTGCTGTTGAAGAAAAAGTACTCCGTCCACTTGAAACTGGAGAAGCACTTGTAGAAATTGAATACTGTGGTGTTTGCCACACTGACCTTCACGTTGCCCATGGCGACTTCGGTCAGGTACCAGGACGTGTTTTAGGACATGAATGTGTTGGTATCGTTAAGGAAATTGCTCCAGATGTGAAAAGCCTTAAAGTCGGTGACCGCGTCAGCGTTGCTTGGTTCTTTGAAGGATGTGGCACTTGCGAATACTGTACTACTGGCCGTGAAACTCTTTGCCGTACAGTGAAAAATGCTGGCTACTCCGTAGACGGTGGTATGGCTGAACAATGTATCGTAACTGCAGACTATGCTGTTAAAGTTCCTGACGGACTTGATCCAGCCCAAGCCTCTTCTATCACATGTGCTGGTGTAACAACCTATAAAGCTATTAAAGAAGCCAAAGTTGAACCAGGCCAATGGGTTGTTCTTTACGGCGCTGGTGGACTTGGTAACCTAGCTGTTCAATACGCTAAAAAAGTATTCAATGCTCATGTCATCGCAGTTGATATCAATAACGACAAACTTGCCCTTGCAAAAGAAGTAGGTGCTGACATCGTGATTAACGGCCTCGAAGTTGAAGATGTACCAGGACTCATCAGGGAAAAAACTGATGGAGGAGCTCATTCAGCTGTCGTAACTGCTGTATCTAAAGTTGCCTTCAACCAGGCTGTTGACTCAGTTCGTGCTGGTGGTCGCGTTGTCGCTGTCGGCCTTCCTTCTGAAATGATGGAACTCAGCATCGTGAAAACCGTTCTAGATGGAATCCAAGTCATCGGTTCTCTTGTAGGAACTCGTAAAGACTTGGAAGAAGCCTTCCAATTCGGTGCAGAAGGTTTAGTAGTTCCAGTTGTTCAAAAACGCCCAGTCGAAGATGCCGTAGCCATTTTTGACGAAATGGAAAAAGGTCAAATCCAAGGACGTATGGTACTCGACTTCACCCACTAATCTAATAAAAACCTATTTTAAAAGTTGGAATACGCTTCCAACTTTTTTATATTAAATTTTTAAATAGGGATTCAAGATTACCTCTAAAAAACTTAATATGTCAACATTTGCAAAGAAAACCTTTTTCCTTTTTTATGTTAAATAGTTGCTTTTTATATGAAAACGGTTTATACTTAAAAAGTATTAAAGTTTTCTTAAACGAAAACTAAAACAAAAAGTGAGGAATGACAATAATGAGTATCGGAATCATTATTGCGAGCCACGGCGAATTTGCTGCGGGTATTCATCAGTCAGGATCTATGATCTTTGGTGAACAAGAAAAGGTTCAAGTTGTAACCTTTATGCCAAATGAAGGTCCTGATGATTTATACGCTAAGTTTAATAACGCTGTTGCTGCATTTGACGCAGAAGATGAGGTTCTAGTTTTGGCTGACCTTTGGAGTGGATCTCCATTTAACCAAGCTAGTCGCGTGATGGGAGAAAGTCCTGAGCGTAAGTTTGCCATCATCACAGGACTTAACTTACCGATGTTGATTCAAGCCTACACAGAGCGCCTGATGGACGCTGCTGCAGGTGTAGAAAAAGTTGCTGCGAATATCATTAAAGAAGCCAAAGATGGCATCAAAGCTCTTCCAGAAGAGCTCAATCCAGCTGAAGAAGTTGCAACTGCTGCAGCTGCTCCTGTAGCCCAAGCTGCTATACCAGAAGGAACTGTTATCGGAGATGGAAAACTCAAGATTAACCTCGCCCGTCTAGACACTCGTTTACTTCACGGTCAGGTTGCCACTGCTTGGACTCCAGATTCAAAAGCAGACCGTATTATCGTTGCTTCAGATAACGTAGCCAACGATGACCTTCGTAAAGAATTGATTAAACAAGCAGCTCCAAATAATGTCAGAGCCAATGTGGTTCCAATTCAAAAATTGATCGAGGTTTCAAAAGACCCACGCTTTGGAGAAACACATGCCCTTATCTTGTTTGAAACACCTCAAGATGCCCTTCGTGCAATCGAAGGTGGCGTGCCAATCAAGACCCTTAACGTAGGATCAATGGCTCACTCAACAGGTAAAACAATGGTTAACAACGTTTTGTCTATGGACAAAGATGACGTTGCTACATTTGAAAAAATGCGTGACCTCGGTGTTGAATTTGACGTACGTAAAGTACCAAATGACACCAAAAAAGATTTGTTTGACTTGATCAGCAAAGCCAACGTTCAATAATAGACATCAATAACTATAGAAGAATTCTAAGAAAATTTTTCACTTTATTATCATTAAATAGAAAAGGAATAAAACCATGTCAGATATTTCAATTATTTCTGCTGTCTTGGTTGTAGTTGTTGCCTTCCTTGCAGGTCTTGAAGGTATCCTCGACCAATTCCAATTCCATCAACCAATCGTCGCATGTACCCTTATCGGACTTGCAACTGGTAACCTTGAAGCAGGTGTTATGCTTGGTGGATCACTTCAAATGATCGCCCTTGGTTGGGCAAACATCGGAGCTGCCGTAGCTCCTGACGCTGCTCTTGCATCTGTTGCCGCAGCCATCATCTTGATCAAAGGTGGTAACTTTACTACTGAAGGTATCGCCGTTGCAACAGCAACAGCTATCCCTCTTGCCGTAGCTGGACTTTTCTTGACAATGATTGTTCGTACAATCTCAGTTGGTTTGGTTCACACTGCCGATGCTGCCGCTAAAGAAGGAAATATTGCGGCTGTTGAACGTGCTCACTTTATCGCACTTCTTCTTCAAGGTCTTCGTATTGCTATCCCTGCAGCCTTCCTTATCGCTATCCCAGCTTCTGCCGTTCAAGATGCTCTTAAATTGATGCCAGACTGGTTGAACGGTGGTATGGCTGTCGGTGGTGCTATGGTCGTTGCCGTTGGTTACGCTATGGTTATCAACATGATGGCAACTCGTGAAGTATGGCCATTCTTCGCAATCGGTTTTGCCTTTGCTGCCATCTCTCAATTGACTTTGATTGCCCTTGGTGTAGTCGGTGTTGCCCTTGCCTTCATCTACCTTAACCTTTCAAAACAAGGTGGTAACGGTGGCGGCGGAGCTGCGACTTCTAACGACCCAATCGGTGATATCCTAGAAGACTACTAGAAAGGGGAACAATCATGACTGAAAAACTTCAATTATCAAAATCAGATCGTAAAAAGGTTTGGTGGCGTTCACAATTCCTTCAAGGTTCTTGGAACTACGAGCGTATGCAAAACTTGGGTTGGGCTTACTCATTGATCCCAGCTATCAAAAAATTGTACACTACTAAAGAAGACCAAGCTGCTGCTCTTGAGCGTCACCTTGAGTTCTTCAACACTCACCCATACGTAGCTGCTCCAATCATGGGAGTTACTCTTGCACTTGAAGAAGAACGTGCGAACGGTGTTGAAATCGACGACGCTGCTATCCAAGGGGTTAAAATCGGTATGATGGGACCTCTTGCTGGTATCGGTGACCCAGTATTCTGGTTTACAGTTCGTCCTATCCTTGGAGCTCTTGGTGCATCACTTGCTGCATCTGGTAACTTAGTTGGTCCACTTCTCTTCTTCTTCGGATGGAATGCGATCCGTATGGCCTTCCTATGGTACACACAAGAATTTGGTTACAAAGCTGGATCTGAAATCACTAAAGACATGTCTGGTGGTATCTTGAAAGACATCACTAAAGGTGCTTCTATCCTTGGTATGTTCATCCTTGCCGTTCTTGTACAACGTTGGGTATCTATCAACTTCACAGTTAACCTTCCTGGTAAACAATTGGCTGAAGGTGCCTACATCAACTTCCCAGAAGGTTCTGTATCAGGTGCTGAATTGAAAGGTATCCTTGGTCAAGCACTTGGGGGATTGAGCCTAGATAAGATTCAACCACAAACCCTTCAAGGTCAGTTGAACTCATTGATTCCAGGATTGATGGGACTTCTCCTTACTTTCCTTTGCATGTGGTTGCTTAAGAAAAAAGTATCACCAATCTCAATCATCCTTGCACTCTTTGCAGTAGGTATCGCAGCTCGTTTCTTCGGTATCATGTAATCAAGAAACTCAAAAGGAACCAGGTTCTAAACCTGATTCCTTTTTTCTATCCTTTTATTTTGCCAAGGCTCCCATTGGATCCCATGGTGCGAGTACGATTGGTTCTGCTTCATAGGCAGCTTGTTCTTCTGCTGTCAGCAATTCCTTACGGACAACGATTTGGTATGTGTATTCGTCCATCCAAGCGTCTGAGGCAACAAAGTAACCATCTGTACCGACCTTGTCTCCCCATGAGTTTTCAACCTTCCACTTGGTTGACTTCCCATTTTCGTCCAAATCAACACCTGTCAAGACCATAGCGTGGGTCATTAAGCTTTCGCTGTAGTCCAAACGTCCAGCCTTGTCTTGAGTGAGTTGAATATCCATGCTTGATTCGAAGTCATAAACATCTGTCGCAAGGATTCCAGCTTTGCGGTTGCTGAGCTGACCGACATCTGAACCAAACCAAACAGTCTCTCCTGCTTGCATTTGAGCAATCGCCAATTCTTTCAAGCGCTCCATCGGTACGTTGATGTAGCGAACTGCACGGCTACCAACCACATTTCCCAACATCTCAACTGTGTAAGATTGGCCGTAAGGCTTGTCAGCAGTTGGTGCGTTGATAACAGAAACATAGTCTTCTAGCGGAAGATTGACATATTTCTTGTAAAACTCTTGTGGTGTAATGCCCTTTTCGCTTTGGTAGTTGTTATCCTTATCGCGATAAGCAAAGTCAAATTTACGTGGTGGAAGGCCTAGTGACATGGCAAGGAAGTTAAAGATTTCTTGCAAGAGGTCTTCTTTCTTAGCTTGGACAGTCGCTTGGTCTGCGCCAGAAGCAAGCAAGTCACGCAAAATTTGAGCATCTTGACGAAGCAATTTGTTGAGAATGGCATTTAGTTCACGGCTGCTACTAGATGAAACAGACTCAGGGTAAACTGACTTAGGCACGACACCGTATTTCTCAAAGAGAGAAACGACCATATCCCACTGACCACCGTCTTGTTGTGGTGTTTGAAGTAGGAATTTAACCTTGCGGCTCGTCAAGTCTTGGTCTGCAGTCGCAATGACTTGCTCCAAGAACCAGTTTGATTTCTCATACTTGTCCCAGAAGAAGGTGTGGGCCTGTGACAACTCAAAATTCTCCAGTTTGTATTGCGAGATGAGTTTGTGGCGGAAGGTGTTGAGAGCTGCAAACATCCAACAACGACCAGATGCTTTCTGGTTAGTTACCTTGTCCTTGGTCAAATCCAATGAGAAAACAGGTGTATTGTCCACATGGCTTTGGCGACGCTCAAGGGCTGCAAAAATTCCGTTGTGGCTGGCAGCATTTTCAATCGCTTGGTATTTGACATTTGCTTCATAGTTAGCAAATAGTTTATCAGTAAATGATTCTTGAATCGCGTTCATAGATTCCTCCTTTTATTCTACAGTCTATTATAACGCTTTTCACAAAGGAAGCAACTGAAAAACATAAAAGGCAAAGACTTTCTCCCTCACCTTTTTCGGATATAAACCAAACTAAGCAATACTTGCAAGGAGAACCTCTAATTCTTCCTTGGTCAAGCGACGCCATTCTCCTCGCTGCAAGTTCTCATCCAATACTAGAGTTCCCATAGTCAAACGCTGTAGGTCCACTACTTCCTTGCCACAGTATGCCACCATACGCTTGACCTGATGGAACTTCCCTTCTGCAATAGTCACACGGATTTGACTCTGATTCTTTTCTGAATCTACCGACACAAGCTCCAGTCTAGCAGGCTGACAAGTAAAGTCTTTGAGAGGAATTCCCTTGGCAAATGTCTCCACGTCTTCTTGGGTCATAATTCCCTTAACCTGAGCTATATAAGTCTTATCCACATGACGCTTGGGTGAAAGAAGAGCATGGGCAAGCTTGCCGTCATTGGTCAAGAGTAGAAGACCATGTGTATCAATATCCAAGCGTCCTACTGGGAAAACTTCCTTGCTCCGCGCCAAGTCATCCAACAAGTCCAGAACGGTTCTGTGATTGGGATCCTCAGTCGCTGAAATAACACCTTGAGGCTTGTTCATCATGTAATAGACAAACTCTTCATACTCCAGCACTTGCCCATCAAAGCGAATCTCATCTCGTTCTTCATTTATTTGCAGTTTTGCTGATTTTTCTTTTTTACCATTTACCGTTACGCGCCCAGCCTTGAGCAAGTTTTTGACCTCTGTCCGACTTCCTACAGCACAGGCAACTAAAAATTTATCTAATCTCATAGACCTATTATATCACACTCAAAAGGAGGCTGGCTCAATGACCGACCTCCTTTTCGTTTCATACTCTTCAAAAATCTCTTCAAACCGCGTCAACGTTGCCTTGCCGTATATATGTTACTGACTTCGTCAGTTCTATCTACAACCTCAAAACAGTGATTTGAGCAATCTGCGGTTAGTTTCCTAGTTTGCTCTTTGATTTTCATTGAGTATCAGATTTAAGAAATTAACTTCCTCGTCTCCAGAAAATCGCTAAGACAATCATGGAACCTAGTACTGCCGGAATAATGGCAGTTCCTGCTATTATCGGTCCCCAAGTCCCAAAAAGCAAATGGCCTATAAAGGCACCAATCCATCCGAGAAACATTTTTCCAAAACATCCCATGCGTTCTCCACGATTGGTTAGAGTACCTGCTAAAAATCCCACTAGGAGACCAACGAACATACTTCCTAACATATTATCTCCTTAATTTGCCCAATCTCCGTTACGGAAGAGTGGTACACATGTCCCATCCTCACGGATACCATCGATATCCATTTGGTTAGAACCAATCATAAAGTCTACGTGAACATCTGAACGGTTAAGCCCCGCAGCTTCAAGCTCCTCTTCGCTCATCTCCGCTCCACCAACAACGCTAGTTGCATAGGCTGCACCAATAGCCAAGTGATTTGACGCATTTTCATCGAAAAGGGTGTTAAAGAAGGTAATGCCTGACTGAGAAATTGGGCTTGGATCTGGTACCAAGGCACATTCACCTAAGGCACGCGCACCCGCATTTTCAAAGACAAGGTCTTTCATGACCTGATCACCCTTCTCAGCAGTGATATCTACGACTTGTCCATCCTTAAAGGTTACCTTAATACCTTCAATGATATTTCCGTTATAGCTAAGCGGTTTTGTAGAAGTTACATAACCATCTGCACGACGGAAGTCAGGCGCTGTGAAGACTTCCTCTGTCGGCATATTTGGCAAGAATCCTTCGCCCTGTGCATTGATAGCACCAGCTGATTCCCAAATATGGTTTTTCGGCAAACCAAGGGTCAAATCGGTCCCTGGAGCTGTGTAGTGAAGGGCTGAAAATTGCTCTTTATTAAGCATATCGGCCTTGCTCTTGAGGATAGCTGCATGCTCTTCCCAAGCCTTAACAGGATCTGCTTCGTAGACACGGCAAGTTTTGAAAATTTGGTCCCAAAGGAGATCGACTGCTTCTTCGTCGCTCGCAGCATTTGGAAAGACTTTCTTAGCCCACTCAAGTCCAGCAGCGGCTGCTACAGTCCAACTAACCTTGTTGGATTGAGTTGCGATACGCATTGGCTTCATAGCAAGTCCCATAGCTTTGGCAGAAGCTGAAAGCTTGGCAGCATCCACTCCGTTCAAGGCACCTGGATCAGATGAACGAACCCCAAGACGGCTAGCTTTGTTCTCTAAAAGATAGTTCATCTCAGCAATCTTGTATTCTGGCACATTGTCCAAACGCTCCATCGGCGCATGGAGGAATTTCTCACGGTTAATGACATCGTCTGTCCACTGAACGATAACCTCATGTGCACCCAAAGCATAGGCTTCTTTCACGATCAAATGCGCCAACTCGCGTTGCTCCACATCGATAGAAAGCGCCAAAGTATGACCAGGTTGCACGTTGATTCCATTTGCAACCAACAATTTCGCATATTTTTCTAGATTTTCTTTAAAATTTGGTAAAACCATGTAATTTTCTCTTTTCTATTTTTATTTTTCTTTCAAAGCAGAGAATAATCCTGCTAAAGCAATAGCACCTGACAAGAGTGCTGTTGATAGAAGAATTGTCTGATCAGCAAGGTCTAATTGATACTCAAACACCTTCTCAGCCGGCCTATCTTCCGCAAAAATTCTAAGTTTCATCTTGAACTCCTTAAAATTTATTAAAATAAATCACTATGACTGCCTGTCCTCAGCAAGTTTAAAATCAATTCCGATTTGTCTACTTTATAGACCAAAAGCCAATCTGGTTGAATATGGCATTCACGAACCCCTTGAAAATGCTTGGATGTCGTCAATTGATGGTCACGGTATCTGGCAGGAAGCTCCTTTTCTTGAACCAAAAAATGTAAGACTTCTTCTAACAACTCTGCTTTCAATCCACGCTTCATAGCCAACTTAAAATCTTTTTTAAACTGTTTATGGTAACGAATCTTAAGCACGCAAGTCCTCCATCAAGTCAGAGACTGATTCAAAAGATTGGCTCATATTACGATTTTGATTTAAATCCGTTAATACCTCAAGTAACTTCCGATTCTCGTCTAGCCTAACATCAAAAGGCAAACCCTGATATTGAATAGCCTGACGAAGGAAAATATTGATAGCTGTGGTCATATCCATTCCCAGATTATTAAAAACCTGTTGGGCCTGCTCCTTAACCTCACTATCCAAACGGATGCTCATGCTCGTCTTTGACATATTTTCACCTTCTCTCTATTTATTATTTTAACAAAAAAAAAGGCTAATGTAAATCTATTAGATATACACTAGCCTTCTTCGAATTAATTCTTATAATAGTCTAAAAGATCCACAGAGAAAACAAGACAAAGAATAAGAATTTTACATATTATCCTTGCAAGTCACTAACCTTTTCATATTTTATATTTACTTCCGAATTTGAATTTGCAAATTTATAACCCATAAACAAGGCATTAAAATCGCTATAAGTTGATAAAATGATCTGATACTTATCTATAATTCCATGACGTAAAATTTCAATAAAAGATAGTACATTCATAGCATCCATATCTTGAACTGGATCATCTATCATTAAGAAGTTAAGATTATCAGATAACTTAAACATTGTATTCAAGGAAAGAGTAAATGCTAGAGATACAACAGCCAACTGCCCTGTACTCAGCTGATTCATTACGTCATGATCATTATTAGTATCGGATTTAAATCTAATAATTGCTACCTTTCCACTATCACTATTCGTTGTTTTCTTGTGCGTTAAGAAGATCCCCATACCTTGTTGATAATTTTGTAACATTTTTGCTGAGTATATAAAGAATGGGATACGTAGCTTTTTAACAATATCTATTTTGAACTGTTTTACCTCTTCTTTATATATAGTATTAATTTCTTCTAATCGTTCCACAGTTATTCTCAATGTTTCTATCTGACTTGATAAATCTTGAAGTTGCTGATTTTGAACTAGTTTATGCTGTCTATCAAGATAAAGTTTCTTATTCTCTAAATCTCCAATACGAATATCCTCTAATACTTCCACTTTACTTTGAAAATATGTAGGAAATATGTTCTCAGAGTCTGCTATCAGATTCTCATTGATAGCATAGTTATTATCAACTGCCGAGTAAATAGCATTTTTTAATTCAAGCAATCGACTATCAATCATCGCCATATTTATCTTCGAATATGAACTTGATTCTAATTGGTATGTTTCAAACTGCAATTCAGGAAATTCTTCTCTTAAGACCTCCAGTTCTTCCTTTATATTTCCCAAACTATTATTATCTAGCAAACTGTAAACATCATCATCAACTACTAATTTAGATTGAAATTCTTGCCAGTTTAACTGGTGCTGCTGGTTATAGTCTTTAAATTCTAACCTTCCCAACTCATATGGCACCATAATTGTGTACGACTGAATAAAAGTTTTAAAACCTTCGACATTTTGAGAATAACTTTGATACGAATTTTTTAATTCTTGTAACCTATCTAATAAATTTTTATCTACATCTATTGAAAGGCTATTTATTTCATCAATGATTTTCTGCTTCAGTTGCTGGATCCGTTCATTCAGCAATAATTGAGCTTCTTGCAATTGCAGACTACTTTGAGACGAAATTTCAGTTAGATAATTTTTATAACTATCATAAGCTTGCTTCAATTCTTCAAATGTTTGGAACTGTGAATTACAGAATGGACATTTGTTTTCATCAATATGTCGATGTCTCAACTCGTCAAACTTATTGCCTAAGTTACTCCTTAATTGTCGTAGTTCACTTAAATTTTTGTCTACTTGGCTAGCATTATTCCTCAGACTTTGGAATTTAACCACTTGTATTTGAAGCAATTCAAAATCACCTGATAATCTATCATTTTGAGTATAAGTAATGGACTGTTCTGTCATCTCAGTAATATCCGCTGATAAATTAGTCAAGTAGGTATTTAGTTGCTTCCTTCGATTGCAATCATGAACAACACTCTCATATGATTTTAGGTAATTCTCTAAAAGCACATATTCAAATAATAATGGATTGTCTAATGAATACTTTTCCCACAGCCATTGAGAATTTGATTTAAGAATATTTGGAGATAACATTGAAAAATATAATACTTGGTTAATAGCCCTATCACCAGTAATATCTTTTTTTCTTTTATCTCTTTCCGTCTTTCTACTATACTCCTCTATCGAGAAATTCTTCTTAAAATCAATAATATTTTGTAACGTATTTTGATAAGTTAATAATTTGTCCAGATTAGCAATAGAAAAAGGGGTTTCAACATCAAATACAAATTCCTTATGATTAAATAATCTATGATAAGGGACATCCGATAGTTCTTGCTGTTTTAAGTTTTTTAATTGTCCCTCTAAATCACTAATCTTTCTATTAATAACGTTTGTTACGGTATTAATATCTTTTATTTTCTTCTCTACTTTATCCGTTTTTACTAAAAAAGATAAACTATCGCCTCTTTCTTGTTCTGTTCGCTTTAGAAAGAAGGTTGTTTCTTCCTGTTGAATATAATTAAATAGATTAAAAATTTTTTCTATCTCATATTTCTCATTAATACCTAAAAATGCATCAATAGAACTTTGAGTAATCTCTTCCAGACTAGTATTACCTATAGAACTAAAATTTGTCTCGCTTACTTCCACTTGTCTAAATAACATAAACTGACTGGCAGACTTCAAAGGTGCAAATAAGTTGCTACTATCAGTAGAACTATTTACTAATTTTCTTACAATTACAAGTTGGTCACCATTCATTTTTTCTAGCCACAATTTTATAATTACCGGCTGACCAATTTCAT
Source organism: Streptococcus symci (assembly GCF_006385165.1). Taxonomy (GTDB): domain Bacteria; phylum Bacillota; class Bacilli; order Lactobacillales; family Streptococcaceae; genus Streptococcus; species Streptococcus symci. The sequence goes on from NZ_VFJA01000004.1 coordinate 196,057, forward strand.
TCTGAAAGAACGGCTTATTATATACGATATTTTCAGCAGTAACTTTATTAATGCGAGAAAGATTACCAGTTAACCCTAACTCAATTGCATCAAAAATTGTTGTTTTACCATATCCATTTGGTCCCACTAAAAATGTTATTCCATCACTAAAATCAATAACTGTTTCATTTCTAAAGTTCTTGAAATTATAAAGTAAAATTTTCCTAATCTTCACAAGTTCAGTCTCCTAAAATTTGATTTAAGCTATCCAGCAAACCACTAGCTTCATCTTCAAGTTGTTTCCTAATATCAACTCCACTAAAAATTTCTAAAATATCATCTACCTGCTTTTTATGATCATTTAGCCCTTCCATTTCAATTCGTGATTGGATTTTATTTTCAACTATCTCAAAATGATTATCAGAATGATGAAGAGAAACAAATGGTAATTTAATAATTAGTTGCATAGCAATAAAATAAGAAGTATCAAAAAACATATCACTCTCAAATTTATCAAATAAATACTCACCCTCAGGAGAAGTAGACTGAATATAATTTAGCAAATCTTCAATATTTGAGTTCAGTCTACTCAATCCTTCCTCGGTATATAATATGACATACTTTCTAAAATAATATTCATCTTCTTCAACTTTCATAATCATACTTCTAAGACTTTCATATGATTGCTTCAGTTCATCAACTTTTATGGTTACAAATAAGGAGGTATTTTTCTTAATTTTATTATCATTAAGTTTTTCAAAGCAAGATATCAACTTATTTGTTTGCTCACAAGTAAAAAAATCTTCCCCTCCTTCGCTACTAGATTTAAAATCCTCCCTATTATATTCTTGAATAAGGAAAAATTCATTTCCGTCCCCTCCCCACAATTCCAAATGTTCATCACATTTATGAAAATTATGTTGTCCTAAGATCTGTTGCAAAAAACTATTCATTTCAATCCTCTTTCAATTTTTCAACAGTATTCACATAATCAATATATTCTAAATTATTTGAAAATATTATATTTTTTTCCTCTCCAAGGGCTCCTGCAAGCAACTTTTCTTTTCCATCTTCATGAATTGGCTTCTCTTCAAAAAACTTTTTTCCATTGATACACAGATTAATCAAATAGTCAGTATCAAAGCTAGCTCTTATAAAGCTTTCATTAGTCATAATTTTATCTCGAACTCTACTCTCTGCGCCCTTAGGAGCATGAATCATGCTAAGTCTGAGCGACTCATGATTTAAATTATACCGTAAACTGTCTAACGAAAGCCTTTCTTGTTTACAAGTTTTAAGAAAATTATATAAAATATATTCAATGCTAATTTCATCAATTAATCTACCAATATCGTTCAGCCTTTTTGAACCAGAAATATCGCCATCTGGATGCAAGTCAGTCAGCAATTGTTCAAATTTGTCATCAGGTAAATTTAATATTTGATTTATAACAGTCGTATCAACATCATCTTCAACAATGTTATTCCAATACATTTCAAGACTTAACTTTGCTCTCCTAATAGATTGTCTCTGGCGCTTCGCTTGCGAAGTAATGATGTTGAAAATCTCTTGAAAAGATATTACCGAATAGGCACCATTCCCATTACTATGTGATTGCACAATCTGTCTAGAAATTAAATCTTTAATCTCAGACAGTATCTCCTCTATATGTTCAATATCATCTACTAAAGAACTTTTAGAAAATTTCAAAATCTCCTTGATTTCATTTTTGCAAAAATTATCAATAGGCGATTGATTGTCTACTACTAAATCACAATATTTTTTACCATCAGGATAGGTATATAGTTGAACTTGACTCTGATTAGGGACATAAGCTGCTCTTTTATATGTTTGCTGAAATGTTTGCTTATCCATATCCCAGCCTCGAACTTCACAAATTACATGTAAAAATCTATTATTTCTGTTCGTACCCGAGGTTTGATATCCTGTAGGATGAAGTCTAGAATTTATTGTTCTAACATTAGCATAATCATTCGGATACTTTCCAGCTTTTTTGGCTTTTACTTGATGTCTTGATACTACTGTTTGAGCTTGAAAAATCTCAACATCTTCACCGCCATTTTTTTCAAGGATTAATTCATATGAGCTATAGTCTTCCTCTTTTTCTACAAGTTTTCTAAGTTCAGTTAGTGCCAAAAATATCCCAACTTTTCCTTGATGGTTATACCCACTCCAACTTGAGGTGGCATTTCGCCTATCATACTTCATTACTTTATCCTTCAACTCTATTAATTTCTCTTGTATCTTACTCCACTTTTAAAATAATAGCCTTTAGAAAACAACCACTACAAATATATCAATATTCCTAAAGTCATCAAGCTAGTTAACAAATTCTGATTCTATCACACACTCCAAAGTCCTCAATTCCCATCATTTTCAAGCCCCCTCAATCAAAATAGTTAATCTTACCAGCTTTAACTTTTTAAAAGCATTGCTATTTTTCTAGTTTTATTTAAAACAACTCATCAAACAAACTCAACTGATTATCCTCTGGCATATTGCCGAGGATGCCCATTTCGTCCATCTTTTCAACCAAGGTTGATGAAAGCCCTCCACGCTTACGCAATTCTGTTTTAGAAAGAAATTCTCCTTCTTCACGTGCTCGTACCAACTGCTTGGCAACGTTCTCTCCTAGACCATCCATTGCTACAAATGGCGGAATGAGGGTATCCCCATCGATAAGGAACTCTGTCGCCTGACTACGGTAGAGATCGAGTTTGCCAAACTTGAAACCACGCTCCCACATTTCATTGACAATCTCAAGAGTTGTATAAAGATCAATCTCCACATTAGAAGCCTCATTGTTCTTCCGTTTTTCAGAGATTTCTTCCATTCTGCGCTTGATAGCCTCCAAGCCCGCCCCCATGGTCTTGATATCAAAAGCCTTAGCACGGATTGAGAAATAAGCACAGTAGTAATAAATGGGATGATGAACCTTGAAGTAAGCTACACGCAAGGCCATCATAACGTAGGCTGCCGCATGGGCTTTAGGGAACATGTACTTGATTTTCCCACAGGACTCGATATACCACTCTGGCACCTTATTGGCCTTCATAGCTTCGATATAGCCATTTCTCTCTTCTTCAGAAATCTTGAGCCACAAGCCCTTACGTACCCGTTCCATGATAGTAAAGGCCATCTTAGGCTCTAGACCCGCGTGCATGAGGTAAACCATGATGTCGTCCCGACAACCGATAACGGTTGATAGATCCGCTATTCCTTGTTTAATCAAATCTTGGGCATTACCCAGCCAAACGTCGGTACCGTGAGACAGCCCTGACAACTGAAGCAATTCTGCAAAGGTTGTCGGATGGGTTTCATCGACCATCCCTCGGACAAAGTTGGTTCCAAACTCTGGAATCCCCAACATCCCCGTAGGCGTTCCGATTTGCTCAGGTGTTACCCCAAGCACATCTGTCCCAGAAAAGAGGGCCATCACGCCTTCGTCATCCATAGGAATTTCATTAGGGTCAATCCCAGACAAGTCCTGAAGTTTTCGAATCATAGTCGGATCATCATGTCCCAGTACATCGAGTTTGAGGACGTTCTCGTCGATATCATGGAAGTTAAAGTGAGTGGTCTGCCATTCAGCCGTCACGTCATCTGCTGGATACTGGACAGGCGTAAAGTCGTAAACATCCATATAGTTAGGAATAACAACAATTCCTCCCGGATGTTGTCCTGTTGTCCGCTTGACACCAGCTGCACCTTGAGCAAGGCGTTCCACCTCTGCATCACGATAAAACTTGCCATAATCCCGCTCGTAACCCTTGACAAATCCATAAGCGGTCTTGGCAGCCACCGTACCAACCGTTCCTGCACGGAAGGCATATTCCTCACCAAAGATATCACGCACATCCAAATGGGCGCTAGGTTGATCTTCTCCCGAGAAGTTCAAGTCAATATCAGGAACCTTATCCCCATCAAAACCAAGGAAGGTCTCGAAAGGAATATCCTGTCCGTTTTTACTGAGTTTGTGACCACATTTAGGACAGTCCTTATTTGGCATATCAAATCCTGAACCGTAAGAACCATCGGTGATAAACTCACTATACTGACACTGACCACAAACATAGTGAGGAGAGAGAGGATTGACCTCTGTAATACCAATCATGGTCGCAACAAAACTGGAACCGACAGACCCACGAGAACCAACCAAGTAGCCCCGTTCATTGGAGCGTTGCACCAACATCTGGGAAGCTAGATAAATCACGGCAAAGCCATTCCCCAGAATGGATGTTAGTTCTTTTTCAATCCGCAAATCAACAATATCTGGCAGAGGATTTCCATAAATCTCAAAAGCTTTCTTATAAGTCAACTCAGCAACCGTTTCTTCCGCCTTGTCGATGAAAGGCGTATACAAGTCACCCTTAACCACCTCAACAGGTTCAAAGGTTTCTGCCAAGGCATTGGTGTTTTCAATAACCAATTTCCGAGCTAATTCTTCTCCCAAGAAAGCAAATTCATCCAACATCTCATTGGTTGTTCGAAAATGAGCCTTGGGAAGAGGAGCTGGTTGGGCATGTTCCCCATGACCGATAGTTCGGTTAATCATCGCCCCCTGTCCCAAACTACGGACAATAATTTCACGGTAAATTTCTTCTTCTGGTTCGATATAGTGGACATTCCCCGTAGCCAGAACAGGCTTACCAAGACGGTCTCCCACCTCTATCAAACTCTTGATAATGGTCTGGAGTTCTTCCATATCCTTGACCTGCTCCTTGGCAATCAAGGGAGCATAGATAGCTGGTGGCATGATCTCAATAAAGTCATAATACTTGGCCACCTCAACCGCCGCATCCACACCTTGGGAAACGACTGCATCAAAAACTTCACCTTCGGAGCAAGCTGAACCTAAAATCAAACCTTCCCGATGGGCATCTAGAACCGTTCTCGGAATCCGCGGCACTCCTTCAAAGTACTTGGTATTAGACAATGAAACCAGCTTAAAGATATTTTTTAGCCCTACTTGATTCTTGACATAAATGGTCGCATGCTTGATCCGAGCTTTTTTATAAGAATCTGGACTAATCAAATCAATATTAAGTCTAGCTAGATCGGTCACACCATGTTTTCCTGCTACTTCTTTGATAAAAATAAAGAGCAGACGACCAGTAGCTTCCGCATCGTAATTGGCCATGTGGTGATGTTCTAAGGCCACACCAAAACGCTTAGTCAAAGGCCCCAAACCATGACGTTTATACTCAGGATAGAGATTTCTAGCAAACTCCAGCGTATCAATAACTGGCTGACTAATCTTTGGCAGACCATGACGCTCATAATTGGCATTCATAAATCCTACGTCAAAGGTCGCATTGTGGGCAACCAAGACTGTATCCTTGCAGAATTCTTGGAATTCTTGCAGAACTTGTTCTAGTGGTTTGGCATTTTTGACATGGTCATCTGTAATTCCAGTCAACTCAGTAGTAAAAGCTGACAAGGGATGTCCAGGATTGATAAATTCATCAAATTCAGCAATGACATTCCCCTTATACATCTTAGAGGCCGCAACCTGAATCAAGTCATTATAGATGGCTGAAAGGCCTGTCGTTTCCACGTCAAAGACCACGTAGGTTGCTTCGGACAAGTCCATCCCCACTTCATTATAGACGATAGGGACACGGTCCTCCACGATATTGGCTTCCATACCATAGATCAGCTGGATTCCCGCTTTCTTAGCCGCCTTATAGCCATGTGGGAAGGACTGGACATTCCCATGGTCCGTGATGGCAACCGCCTTGTGTCCCCACTTAGCAGCTGTCGCAACGATTTCTTCAACCTCTGGTAGAGCATCCATGGTCGACATGTTAGTATGAGCATGAAACTCAACCCGGCGCTCACCTTCTGGCATCAAATCCTTCCGCTCATAGTGAACAACTTCCTGCACATCCTGCACATTCATAGTCAAATCGCGTGTGAAGTTATTCATCTCCACATTTCCACGCACTCGGAGCCAAGAATTTTTCTTGATTAGGTCAAACTTCTGAGCCTCTTCCTCATTCTTAACCCACTTTTGCATCGAAAAACTTGAAGTATAGTCCGTCATTTTAAAATTGATCAAAACACGCCCTGTTCTGGTCACTTTTTGCTCCACATCAAAAACAACCCCTTCAAAGACCAAACGATTTTCCTCCGTCGTCACTTCAATCATAGGAGTAATCTCTGCCTTATCCAGCTTCGGTTTAGCTGCAGCTTTTTTAGCTTGAAAATCAAAGGCTGGTTTCTCTTCCGCTGGAGGAGGTGCCATCTGTTCTAGTTGTTCCATAGCACGGAGCGCTTCCTCATTGGCAGCTTGAACAATCTGCTCATTTCCAGCATGAAAGGCCTCTTCCTGCTCTTGGGTCAGCACATCATTCTTCTCGACTTGACAAGTAAAAGTTGGAAAACCAAACTTTTCAAGTTGTTTGGCTAAATTAGGAAGATGATTCTTCTTAAAATGTTCCTTATCAATCGCCTCAGAGCCTTCAATAAAGAGTTGATTGCCCTCCGCACGAACTCGCAAATTTTGATAAAGAGATTTAAAACCTTGACTAGTACATGGGCCTTCAGAGAAAGCCTCCCTATAGTAGGACTGCAAGAGTTGATTTGAAAATTCTTGAGACCGAGCCTTGATTTCGAAAACAGCTTTATTGCCTGTCTTAGAAAATTCTTCGCTCAAACCTTTCTTTATTTCTAAAAAGATTTCAATCGGTAAAATATTAGAAAATACGAAATGAAACTCCCATACCTTACTAATTTTATGAAGCACAACTCGCTCAATATCAGCCTGTGCTAAAGCAGGAGCCTGTCTCATTTCAGTAGGCATCCCCAGTTGATTCATCAAAATTTCAAAACTATTTGACATTCATTTTCCTCACATTATTCTCCTACTATTTTACCATACTTAGAGGTGTTTTCTAAAGACAAAAGGAAGCCACTTCAAGACAACAAAGAATTTTCTTATGTATATCCTTACTCCTCATTTAAGGATATTTACCTAGGGAAATTAAAAAATCTTCCAAACAGTACTCCCCCAAAAAAGTTAGATGAATAATTTACCTAGTGAATTTAGTTCTGTTTTACACATAACGAAAACACCCCGAAAGTTAGTCGGAAAAAATCTAACTTTTGGGGTGCAATTTATTCTTTATAAAACCTGAAAAGAAATCAGTCTTTAACTTCTGCTTTCTATCTTATGCTTGATAACGTTTCACGCCATCTAGGTAGGTTGCTACCAATTCTAAATCTTTATCTAGTACGATAAAGTCCGCGTCATAGCCTTCACGGATTTGTCCACAAACATCATCAATGTGAACAGATTTTGCTGGGTTGAAGCTGGCCATCATAACTGCTTCGTGTGGAGAGGCAATGTTCCAGTCGACAACATTTTTCAAACCGTCTTTGAGTTTGAGAATAGAACCTGCCAAGTTACCTGTCGATTTGAGACGAGCAGTTCCATTTGCAACGACAACTGGAAATTCTCCCAACATGTAGTCGCCGTCTTCCAATCCACCCGCTGTCATACAGTCTGTGATAAGGGCAATATTTTCAGTTCCTTTTTGTTTGATAAGAATTTCGCAGGCTTTTGGATCTACGTGATGGCCGTCACAGATCAACTCTGCATAGGTATGTGGCAATTGGTACATGGCTCCAACCATACCCAGTTCGCGGTGAGTCAAGCCACGCATGCCATTGTAGGCGTGTACCCAAACACTCGCTCCAGCATCGACTGCTTTTTTAGCTTCATCAAAAGTCGCGTTTGAGTGCCCAAGAGCAACCGTCACACCTTCTCCAGTGATAGTCCGTACAAAGTCTTCTACACCTTCACGCTCTGGCGCAAGGGCAATTTTATTTAGCAAGCCATTTGCTGCTTTTTGCCAAGTACGGAACTCATCCATACGAGGATCTTTCATGTAAGCAGGGTTTTGAGCCCCCTTGTATTTCTCTGTGAAATAAGGTCCTTCGAAATAGATTCCACGAATCTTGGCTCCACTTGCTTCCTGGTAACGAGCACCAATATTTTCTGTTACCGCAAGCAATTGCTCATAAGATGATGTCAAAGTGGTTGGCAAGAAGCTCGTTACCCCCATGCTAAGAAGTCCTTCACTCATGGTATGAAGGGTTCCTTCGATATTATTATCCATAACATCCACACCGCCAAATCCATGAATGTGGGTATCTACAAGTCCTGGAGCAATGCTATAACCTGTATAGTCAATAATCTCCGCTCCCTCAGGAATCTGCTCGACATGTTTTCCAAACTTGCCATCCACAAGTTCCAAGTAACCACCACGACGAACTCCGTGTGGGTAGAAAAACTGATCCGCTTTAATATAGTTAGGCATAATGTTAACCTCCTTAAAAGATTGATTCTACAATTTATTATGTCAATTACATTATAAACCTTTCTTTTTTATTTGTAAATGGTATAGACCTATTTTCTAGAGATATTTTAAAAGAGCTGGATTTCTCCAACTCTTCTCTTTTAAATACAAGTTATTTTGATTTGACTGGCTTGTCTTGAGCTGTTTGCAAGGCTGCAGCAATCGTATCTGCATACAATTTTGCTCCTGCTTCAATTTTACTGTTGTCACTTCCAAAATGGACTTGGTCTGTTCCAGTCCAAATTTCTGGATGCTCTTTCGCAACTTGATTCCAATCTGCTATCGTGATGTAAGGAGTCTTCTCTGCCAATTCTCTCATATAGGCAGCCTCTTTCTCAACGATTGCATAGGTCTCTTTTGCCTTATCCCCCTCATAAGGAGTCACCAAAACCATATGGTGGCCCTTAGGAAGATTTTTCACGATGCTATCCCAATCTTCCTTGTAATTTTCAGGATTATTTACCCCAGTTGCAATAACCACCATCTTTGGTAGAAATTTATTCTGGCTATTATTTAGCATGATTTCATTGGCAGTCTTGGTTGTTCTGCTGACCTGCGCGTTAATCTGTGCTCCAGGAAGGGCTGTCTGCAAAGCTGTATTTGCCCTTAAAGCCACCGAGTCACCAATTAACATAGTGCCATCAGCAATTCCTAAACTATCAGCTTCTGCTCGTTCTGCCATCAACTTGGTCTGACCAATATTTGTTGCAGCTTGCTTCAAGCCATTTACAGTTAAGTCTGTCTCAAAAGCTCCCACTTGTGGTGCCAACAGAGTTACTAAGAAGACAATGAAGGCCAAAATTCCAGTACTTGCTGCAAGGATTATATGAATATGAGGCAGGGGACGAAGAGTTTGTAGAATAGGTGTGTCCTTTCCTGCAATCCAAGGTTCCAGTACATAAAATGATAGGCTGGCAAATCCATAAGAAAAAATCAAAGTTAATAACACAGCAAAAAGATTTGATGTCAACTGTGAAAAAATGATATAGAAAGGCCAATGGAAAAGATAAACCGCATAGCTAGTATCCGCTAAAAAGCTGATCATCTTTGGCTCCTGCACGTTAGGAGTCTTTTCATGTAAGACACGCGCCGCCAAAATCATAGCAAGGGTTGCAAGACTGGCAAGCAAGAAGCCCATAAGATAGGCAAAGAGATAGGTAAATTTGACAAAGAAGGTCAAAATGAGTAAGAAGCCAAAACCTCCTCCAAAAACTAAAAGGGTCTTTCGTAAATCCCAGATTTTATTCAACTGCTTAACTAAAGAAGTTGTCTGACGAACACCTACAATCGTTGCTAAGATACTTCCCAAAAAGAATGGATAGACATGAGTTAAACTAGAGAAGTAAACAGAAGAATAAGAAGTTACTAGAAAACTACCAATAAACATGGAGAAGAAGCTGATCAAGAAGGCAGCAGCAGATAAGAGAAAGACCATCCCCTTCAACTGACCATTTGATTTAGCCTGTTTGGATAAGAACCAAACTGCCAATCCCCAGAGGATATAGTAGTGAACCTCAACAGCCAAGCTCCAATTATGAACAAACAAATGTGGAATGAACTGAGATTCATAACTCCCACCTGTTAGGAGCTCATAGAAGTTGGTCATGAAGCCTAAGACACCCGCAATCTGACCCCCAATCCCAGCCACATAGTCTTGGCGAACCAAGAAAGTAAAAGGCATGGTCACCAAGACCATCAAAACCACAGGCGGCACGATACGATAAAAGCGTCTCCTAAAAAATCCTATCAAATCAATCTCATGCTTTTTAGAAAATTCTTCGATGAGTAGAGCCGTAATCAGGAAGCCTGAAAACGTGAAAAAGACATCTACCCCGAAAAATCCTCCAGGAAAGATAGTCTGAAAGAAATGATACAAGAGTACCAAAAGTAAACCTGTAATCCTAATCAAGGAAAACCATTTAATGCGCATACGAGTTTATTCTCCCTTTCATTATACACTTTATTCTATCAAAAAAAGAAGAAAAATCCCAAGAGAAAACTTAGGATTTTTAGCTTATATCAATTCCAGTTTAAAAATTACGGCCTGACTTATTATAGCCATATTTTTCAACAAAATACTCACGGAATTCCAAGAGATTGTCATCCATGATGGCTTGGCGTACTTGCTTCATCAGGTTGAGCAAGAAGTAAAGGTTGTGGTAGCTAGTCAAGCGGATACCGAAGGTTTCATCAGCCTTGAGCAGGTGACGAAGATAAGCGCGTGTATAGTTCTTACATGTGTAACAATCACACTCAGGATCCAGTGGCGTAAAGTCCTCAGCAAACTGAGCATTTTTGACAACCAAACGACCTTGACTGGTCATACAAGTTCCGTTACGAGCGATACGAGTCGGCAAGACACAGTCAAACATATCTACACCACGAATCACCCCATCAATCAAGCTATCTGGCGCTCCCACACCCATCAAATAGCGAGGTTTATTTTCAGGCAGCAGTTGAGTTGTAAAGTCCAAGACCGCATTCATTTCTTCGTGGGTTTCTCCCACTGCTAAGCCACCGATAGAGTAGCCTGGGAAATCCATGCTGACAAGGTCATGAGCTGATTGGCGACGCAGGTCTTCAAATCCTGCCCCTTGCACAATTCCAAACAAACCTTGGTCATGTGGACGACGGTGAGCCTTCAAACCACGCTCAGCCCAACGACTGGTACGCTCGATTGATTTCTTCACGTAGTCATAAGGCTGATAAAACTGGGGACATTCGTCAAAGGACATCATGATGTCTGAGCCCAGATTATTCTGAATAGAGATAGCTTTTTCTGGCGATAGGAACATCTTAGAACCATTGAGATGGTTTTTAAAAGTTACACCTTCTTCTGTGATATTGCGGCTATCTGCTAAGGAATAAACCTGGAAACCACCACTATCTGTCAAGATAGGCTGGTCCCAATTCATGAACTTGTGGAGACCACCTGCGCGAGCGATGAGTTCATCTCCAGGACGAAGCCAGAGATGATAGGTGTTTGACAGGATAATTCCCGAACCCATCTCCTTCAATTCTTCAGGCGACTGAGTTTTGACAGTGGCTTGTGTCCCAACTGGCATAAACATAGGTGTTGGGAAGGTACCGTGGGGTGTGATGATTTCTCCCAGACGAGCTCCCGTGTGTTTTTCTTTCTTAATCAAACGATATTTGATTGGTGAATCTGACATTTTCTACCTCCGAAGCTGGGAAAAACAGTCCCAGTTCATACTTTGTGCCCAAGGGCATACTGTATGATTTTATCAAAAAAAGCTTGAACTGTCACGAACTATGGTATAATGAGAGAATGAAATACCCAAAAATTGATTTAAAAACCATTCGTCTGCAGGCCAGACAATTTCAATCTGAAAATCCCCGCCTCTTTCTCGTCTATCTCTTACCTAGCATGCTAGTCATCTTGTCTGGCTTCCTCAATCCCTTAGAGCGTATCAACGAGTCTATTTTAGAGCAACCCTTTTTAAGCGTGCTTGGTCATGTATTCCAAGCTTACCTTTTTCCACTATTAGTCTCCTTTATCGGGACGATACTTCTAACCAGTTCCGTCTATACAACGCTGAAACTCATCAAGAATCCAGATACAGAACTATCCGTCAAAAATAGTCTCACTCTCTTTAACGAAGAGCACTTTTCACAAACCTTTTTAACTCTCCTTCTCAAACGCTTCTATCTCTTTTTATGGAGCATTCCTAGTTTGCTCGGGATTTACTTCCTCTTTTACAGTAGCTTTCTTGCAAAGAAATTCGTTGCCCTTCATCCTGAGTTTCCCAATCTGGATCTTACGTCAATTGAAACCGAGCGTTTCCTCATGACATTTGGTCTCTACTTTCTAGCAAGTATCCTCTTGATGATTGTCGGAAATAGTCTCTATATTCCACAATACTATGCCTATTCGCAGGTAGAATTTCTCCTCTGTGATACTCTAGATTTAGGACAAGCCAAACCAGGGCAAATACTTAAAACCAGCCGTTTCTTAATGAAAGGTTACAAATTTCAGCGCTTTGTCCTAGACTTACAACTCCTTCCTTGGTATTTCCTCAATTGGATTACCTTTGGGATTGCTAGTTTCTCACTCCTACCCTACATTCAAATCAATAAAATAATTTTTTACCGAGCAGTACTGGCTCGAAAACGTCCAAAAGCTTGAAGGTGGCCCCTCAAGCTTTTTTCTATCAATGAATTTCTCCGCCTACCAACTTGAGATCCTGATCTCCATATTCTATCATGGCGTCGATTGCCGCTTCTATCCCTCGCCTAATATCCACTAAACTCATAGCTGGAGTAGTCGGCCTATTCACCACCTGTTCCATCATATAAGGAATGTGCATAAAACCTGCCTTAACATGTGGAAATTTCTTCTCTACCAAATAGAGGGCCTGATACATCAAATGATTGCAGACAAAAGTCCCTGCCGTATTGGAAACAGAGGCCGGCAAGCCCTCTTTTTTTATAGCTTGAACCATCGCTTTAATCGGCAGACTACTAAAGTAGGCCGGAGCACCGTCTGGGCGAATGGGAAGGTCAATCGGTTGATTACCCTCATTATCAGTAATGCGTGCATCGTCTTGATTAATGGCTACTCGCTCAGGTGTCAAGCTAGACCTTCCACCTGCTTGGCCGATACAAAGGACAAAGTCAGGTTGATAACGGTTCATCTCTTCTTCCAATACTTGAGCAGATTTGTAAAAAACTGTTGGCACTTCTAGCCAGCTGACCTCAGCGCCATGGATTTCAGCTGGCAAACCTTTAATGGCCTCCAAAGCTGGATTAACCTTTTCCCCTCCAAAGGGCTCAAAGCCTGTCACTAATACTTTCATTTCTAACTCCTCAAAACCATTTCAATAAAACTCTTTTCTTAAAGACAAGTATAACATATTTCCCTTATTCTGGAGTGAAAAGGACTAGCGAGACTAGGATTGACCTTTTGATTTTATTTAAAAAGTAAAATACTAATCAAGGCCAAAATAGCTGGTCCGCCTTGCTTTAAAATAATTTTTTTATCTGCTGTGAGAGAGCCATAAGCCGCAGCACCAATCACAAATAAAACAAAAATAGTCACAATTTCTAAATTCTGTGAGAAATAAATACCATACAAGAGAAAAACTCCTAGCAAAGCATTATAAATCCCTTGATTTTTAAACAATGAACTTACTGACGGACGAGCCAGTTCTTCCTTATCCATCTTAAAAACACGACTAGTCGCATCTGATTGCGTTGCAATACTTTCCAAATAAAAAATGTAAAAATGCTCCAAAGCAACGATCGTTGCTAAAATAATTGTAATAATTGACATCTATTTCTCCTTAAATTTCTATATTTTCAATCCCCAAAACCAATTTATTTAATAAACGGCTAAGTTCTGTTCTTTCAGACTCTGTTAAGATACTTTCCATCTCTTCCTTAACTTTGGTATGCTGCAGAGGAGGATTCACCACTAACTGCTCCTTAGCATACTTTGTAGCCTCTACCAACACTTCCCGCTGATTTTCAGGATTACGATGACGCTCCACCAAACCTTCCTTTTCCAGAATCTTGAAATGTCGTGTCAAAGCAGCCTGATCAATCTTCAAACGCTCCTGAACCGCCATTTGATTACAGGGAGAATTCTCCAATAAAAACAGTAAAATCTGATACCGTGTCAAACTAATCCCAAGTCTTTTTTCAAACAATTGCGTACTCGCTTGCTCAGACAAGCGGAGTTGATAAAGCAGATCTTGAATCTCTATCATTTCTTTTCTCTTTTCGATTGATTCATCAATAATTGACTAATCAAGTATAATATAAATTAAAATAGATTGCAAGAATGTTGCTTCAATCATTACAAAATGGTAACTTCCATTTCCCATTCATATTGATACTCAATGAAAATTAAAGAGCACACTAGGAAGCTGTCCGTAGGTTGCTCAAAGCACAGCTTTGAGGTTGCAGATAAAACTGACGTGGTTTAAAGAGATTTTCGAAGAGTATGACAAAGAAAAAACGAACGAGACTCGCTTTCTATCACGAAAGCTAAATCTCATTCGTAAAAATGATATTACCAAGTCTGGTTTATCCATTCATTGAAACGTGAACGTGGTCATAGTGATTTTCTGTCACACTACCGCGGTCTGGCATTGGGTTCCAAGTATTAGCTGGCCCATATTTGCTATCGAATGGAGCATAGAAACGTTGTTTCCAAATAATGTAACTAATACCACGGCTGGCCATGTTTTGAATAGCGTATTCCGCAATCTTATCCCCTAGTTCTGAGCTTTCTGGCACCATAAAATCGATAGCCAAACCTTTTCCGTGATCTCCACTATCTCCTGGACGGTAACCACTAAAGGATGTGATGCCAAACAAGTTGGCAATCTCTTCTTTAAAGGCAGCTGTTTGTGGTTGAAGACCTGCATTTTCAGATTTCGCTACCGCAAGTCCAGCATAATCTGGAGCTGCTGGAGCTGCGTAAGTTGCTGAAGTTGTTTTCGTCTCTTCTGGTTGATAAGTAGAAACTGCTGTTGTAGCTTCATTTGATGAGGCTTCTTTTACTTCTTCTGAACTTGTTGTAGTTGTTTCGGTTGCTTTTTCTTCTACTGGCGTTGTAGTTGCTTCCACTACTGATTCAGCTTGAGGGCTTGCTTGTATTTCATGCTTATCAGCTGGAGTCGTTGCCTGAGGAGCTGCCTCTGCAACTGCACTACTTGTTTCGGCTGTTTGCTCCTCTGAGACAGAAGTCTCTGTAGATGGTGCCACTTCTTCTGCAGTAGCAACTGTCTCTGCAACTTCTGAATTTGTTGCTACTTCTTTTGTACTTGTATTTTCTACCTCTTTTGGCGCTTCTGCAATCGGTTGAGAAAGGTCTGCAACCTGAACAGTTTGATCATCAACCGTCACTTGATTGGTTGTCAAATCTGCTGTCGCAGTTGTCACTTCTTCACTAGAAGCCGCTTGAGGTGTTTGGATTTCAACTTCCGTTATTTCTTCTGCTTCATTGACAGTCGTTGTCAAAACAGTTTCTGGGAAAATCAAGTCCATATTCGTGATTTTATTCAAATTCGCAAGAACTGTGACATCTACACCCAAGGCTTCTGCAATGGTGCTCAAGGTATCACCATACTGAACGGTATAACTTGTTTTGTTATCCGTTTTAGTCAAATCGTTTTGGATTTGCTCAACACTACGTGCAGTCCAAAGAACTTCTTCTGCTTGAGTTGCCAATACTGGGGCAAATGACAAGGCTACTGTTGAGGCTAATAATATTCTTTTCTTCATTCTTTCAAATTCCTTTCAAATGAGTACCTGTCTATGATAACACAAAAAAAGCAGAAAAAAAGCCCTCTCGGGCCTATTTAACAGAACTGTCTATTCCTTGTAACAAACTCGGTTACTTGAAATAGTTTGTTAGGTCTCTGTCACAAAACTGACACAATCTTTTTATCGCACAGTCTCAAAAATATGGGAAATATCTGATAACGCTTGAATCCTGTGATTACCTTCATAAGTCGACTCTAAAAAGTTGAGGCTTTGAATCCCACTATTCTGGGCAAATTCCACATCCAGAGTCCGGTCCCCTATATAATAGGTGTTATCAGGATTTAGCTGATACTTGTCTATCAGATAGTTAGCTGCTTCTGGACTTGGCTTCCGCGCAAAGCCACTCTGACTTGTTAAAATCTCCGTAAAATAGGACTCCAAACCCAAGTCTCTGAGAATGGTAAGAGCATTGTCTCCCTTATGAGTGTAAACAAACTGCTGAATTCCTGCTTGGTCTGCCCATGCTAGCATCTCACGCGCACCTGGCATTAAGACTACCTGGGCATTTTTTTCAGCCAGACTCTGTGCACGCACCTGATTTAGCACTTCCACATCTAGCTTTCGCTCTTCTGCCACCTGCACAAGCAAATCCTGCACAGAATACTTGAGAATAAACTCCCTCACCTTCCCTTTATCATAAGGAATAGCAAACTGAGCAAAAGTCTCCTCAATTCCTGATAAAATCGCTTCATAAGAGTCCAATAAAGTCCCGTCTAAATCCCAAATAAAAGCTGTTTTTTGCATTTCCTATCCTTTCAAGCTCATATAGCGTTGGTAACGGTAACGTAGAAATAACCAACGAAAACCATTATCCAAAAGAGTTCCGGCCCAAATACCAGGCAAGCCCCAACCAAGCACAATCCCCATCAGATATCCTGTTCCAATGCGGATACACCACATTCCTGTACTTGTCGCATAAAAGGGAAGCCGAGCATTGCCCAAACCCTGCCAAACTGCTGTATAGATGACTGTTCCTATCGTCATAGGAGCACCAAGTAGTGAAAAAAGTGTCACTAGAACACTAGCCTCCACCGCTAGAGAATCAGTCGTATAGAGATGAGTTAGTGGTATACCCAAAGCATAGATACTGAAGGTCAAGGGTAACATGAGGACCAGAGAAAGCCCAAAGGTTTGTTTACTCAACTTATCTACTCTATTCCAATTATCCTCTCCAACCGCTCGGGCCACCAGCATGACCGTTGCCGTAGCGACGCCAAAGGCAGGCATGTAGTTAAACTGAGTCAAGACTTCTCCGACTGCATTTCCCGCCACCGCCTCCGTTCCAAAAGAAACGACCAAGGCAATGATAACGACATCTCCAGCCCGCATCATGAGCCGCTCTCCAGTTGCTGGCAAAGCTAAGGTCAATAGTTCCTTATCTAAACCAAAAGTCGGTTTCTCAAAAGGCAGCTTTAATTGCGACCATAAAATCACAAGACCTATCAAACGAGACAGAATTGTCCCCCAAGCAACACCAGCTATTCCCATATCCAGAACAAAAATAGCTAGACTTGAAAAAAGAATATTCAAGGCATTAGATAAAAAACTAACATAGAGAGGCAGACGTGGATTATGTGTTGCACGAATCAAGGCTCCCAGACTAGTCATTAAACCTAAGAGAACAATCGATCCGCCTACCAAAGATAGATACAGTCCACCACTCTCAGCTACAGCCCTCTCCGTTCCCAATAGTCCTATCATCTCTTGCCCAGCGAAGATGGACAAAGCTCCTAAAAGGAAACTTAATAATAAGGTAATCTTCAACGCCTCAGTCACATGATAGGCTAGCATAGATTGATCCTTCTGCCCCAAACTTTTTGAAATAACACTGGAAATAGCAGCTCCCAGAGCGATGAAAATCGCTTGGTAAATCGTGATAATATTGCCAGCTACTGATACACCCGAAATAGCTATCAAGCCCAAGTGGGCTACCAAGTAACTATCCACCATTCCCATGAGCATCTGCAAAAAGTTTTCGCCCATAGCTGGTAAGGCAATATTAAGAATGTCTTTATTTTTCTTAAACAATCCTTCCTCCTGATGAAAAGAAACTCAGTTGGTTTCCCAACCGAGTTTACTCCCTCTGTCTTAAAGTCCTAGATAAGCCTCAACCGCTACTTGCATGTCTGTTGCTGCAACAGTTGTCTTATGACGAACAGGAGCTGTTTCAAGCCCATCAACTGCTGGTGGCACTGCAACGCCTGAAATGTCATGTAATTGAGCCAAGGCTTCAAAGTCAGTCAAGCCAACTTTCCCTGTTACAGCTTCTACTGCAACTACTGGGAACTTGTATGGACTAGCTGTTGAAGCAATCACCGTCTTAGTCGCATCGCCAGTAGCCGCTTGGTATTTCTTATAAACTGCCGAGGCAACCGCCGTATGTGGATCCTCGATATAAGAATCTGACTCATAAACACGCTTGATTTCTGCCGCTGTTTCCTCCTCAGTAGCATATTCAGCCGCAAAGAGATCAAGAATCTCTGCATCAAAATTAGTCAACTCATATTGACCTTGTGTATTCAAAGCATTCATGAGTTCAGCTGTTTTAACCGCATCATTACCCAAAAGATGGAAAATGAGACGCTCCAAGTTTGAAGATACCAAGATATCCATAGATGGGCTAGTTGTTACCTTAAACTCACGTTTCTTATCGTAAACACGTGTCTTGAAGAAGTCTGTCAAAACATTGTTATCATTTGAAGCACAGATTAATTTGCCAACTGGTAGGCCAATTTGCTTAGCATAAAAGGCAGCCAAGATATTTCCAAAGTTTCCTGTTGGTACTGTAAAGTTGACCTTATCACCAGCCACAATCTCACCAGTCTTGACCAACTGAGCATAGGCATAAACATAATAAACAATCTGTGGCACCAAACGACCAATGTTCATAGAGTTAGCTGATGAAAATTGCAACTTGTTGGCTGCCAACTTCTCACGAAGGGCTACATCGTTAAACATATGTTTGACGCTAGTTTGCGCATCGTCAAAGTTACCATCAATAGCAATAACATGAGTATTGTCACCAGTTTGAGTGGTCATTTGCAACTCTTGTACCTTGCTGACACCATCCTTTGGATAAAAAACGATAATCTCAGTACCAGGTACATCCGCAAACCCTGCCATAGCAGCTTTCCCAGTATCACCAGATGTCGCTGTTAAGATGACAATCTTGTTCTCCAAACCATCCTTCTTAGCAGCTGTTGTCATAAAGTATGGCAAAATAGACAAGGCCATATCCTTAAAAGCAATTGTTGAACCATGGAAAAGTTCCAAGTTATATTGCCCGTCTAATTTCACTAATGGTGCGATAGCTGGAGTATCAAACTTGCTATCGTAGGCATTGTTGATACAGTAGTCCAACTCTTCAGCTGTAAAGTCATCTAAAAATGCTGACAAAACAATCTTAGCAACTTCCTGATAAGAAGCATCTTTCAATTTGTCAAAGTCCAAATCTACCTTTGGATAAGTAACCGGTGTAAATAAACCACCGTCCGTCGCCAAACCTTGCAAAATAGCTTGGCTAGCAGTTACTGTATTGTTGGCATCACGCGTTGATTGATAAACTAATGTCATTACTCTCTATCCTTTATCTATAGTCTCATCCATTATATCATGATTTTTCAGAAAATTCTCCTTTTACAAGAGAAATTATAGGCTCAATTCTTCTTTCAAAGGCTGTAAGTAGGTCATTTCTTGCTTATTTCTCATCTCCAGTCCTTCCTCGGCTAGCAGGAGTAAGTCTTTGGAAATTTCAATAATCGCAGTTTCTTCCTCATCTGTAAGCTTCTTCTTAGAAAATTGTCGTCTTAAAAACTTATAATTTTTCCCAAATTCTTTAAAGAAAAGCGCTGCTTCTAAGTAAGCTTCTAACTTATCTAAATTAACCAACAATCCTAAGTGAAAAGCTGCTGAAGCGAAGGTTCTATCTAGAGGTTGAGTACACACACTACGAAACTCAACTGTTCCTCGAGTCGTTAAGTCTTGATACTGATAACTACGATGTGTTCCAAAATCCTTCTCTTGAGGATAAATAATAATCTCATCCCCATTAAGTGCATATGCTTGAATTTCAGGTGTAGCCAAATAGTCCCTCGCCTGAATCGGATAAAAATAATAGGTTTGTTCATCACGTTCCGCAGTAAAAATTGCAGAATGATCTAGATAATCAAAAAAATCATCCTCATCTTTAAAGAGTCTAGCATTGACCCCGACGTTTTCTGGATAGATACCATGCATCGATTCTTCCCAGAAAATATCCCTTGCAATTCTCGTATCCCAATCCTCACCTGAAAACTCAGAATTGGCAAATAAATAAGCCTTAGCCGCTTCAATTTGGGTAAAAGCATTAATCACTCGTAAGTAGTTAAACTTTGAAACATCCAACTGTACCTGACTCCCACAGATAAAAGCACCATATTCAGGGAAATGATGCAAGTCTGATTTAGTCACATTTCTACTCAAATTCAAATAGTCCATCAGCATGCGATACCGTGGGAAAGCCACTGGACAATTCTCATTTTTATCCCAGTTGGGATGAATACCACAGCCGACAATAGCATGATTTGATTCAGCTAACTTCTTCTGGATTGCTCCCATATAAATACTAAAACGTTCTTCAACTTCTTGTATCGTTTCAGCCTTACCAAATGCAAACTCAATCGTAGTATAGGAAACTTCAAATAAAATAGTATCCTGACTTACTGGATCCACTAACTGAATAGGAGTCCCAAAATCATCTACCTTTTCGACAGTAAAATTCATAGCAGAAACTAAATATCGGAATAAGCATTTGATAACTTCAACATCTGTAGCATTCCCTTCCAAGTTTACAATAGGATATTCCAGCTCAATCCCGAGAAACAATTCAGGATTTTCTTTAATATTTTTCAAATACCGATGTTTTAATAAATCGATAGAACGAGACATACTTCCCTACACTTTCATAATCTAAATAAAATTTGAATAACTATTATTATACCAAAAATAATATAAAAAAGGAACGAAGATTTACAACGTTCCTTAACTCTATACTATACCGGCGGCCAACAAACTAGCGTTAAAATAAGTTAAAATAAATAAGTTGAAAGCGATTAAATCAAGATATTATCACACGCTAGTTAGTATTGAAATTAAGGAAATTGACCAGTGGTTGACCAAATAAATTTTTAGTTTTCACTGCAATTTCAAAGTTTAAAAATTTAATAATCACAATTTTTTATATAGAGTTCGATACCGTGTTCGGCACAATTGGTATAGTCCAATATTTATTCTCAAAACTAGTTTAAATAGCGCAGTCTTTTCAACTAGTTTTGTGAATCCAAAAAATCTTCCTATTTATAATAAGAAGATTTTTTTAATTATTCTATAATTGTATAATCTCCACTATCTAACAAGTCTATTACTTTTTGAACAAATTGTGTTGAGAGTAAATCTACTATATCAGCTCCATGAGTTTGAAAGTTCTCATCTATTTCTTTTATTTCTAATTGAGTATTTTTTTCTACCCTTTCTTCTGTAATTGGGGTATGAAAACTATATTCACCGATTTCATAATACAAGAAATATAAATATTTTTTCTCACCTAAACTATAATCAAAAAATTCAACTTCCTTATTTCTATCGTAGTCATAGTAACTATTTTCCCAAACAATATCATTTCTTTTTTCATTATATAGTTTTTCATAATTTTTTTGATAACTATAGACTCGTTGGCTTTTCTCACCTACATACTGTTTATGAATTAATTTTGGGCTGAAGTTTAATAATAAATCTTCTTTCATACTATAGTATTTTTCTTTCTGTTCTTTTGCATTTTCAATATTATTTTCTTTGTATTTGTAGAATCCAGCTTGCTTATAATCTTCCATCTTATCTCGATAGTTTTTTGCTCTTTTATTAACAGAATATATACACTCCGCAATAATTTTATTTGTTATTTCTTTCTTCTTAATTAAATCACTATATTTTTTAGGAGTTCTCATTTTTTAACCCTCACATTATATCTTTCTTCTAATATATTTTAATAAAAATCTTCCTATATAGATAAGAAGATTTTTTATTATTCTAATTCTTTCTGCGTACTGTTACAAGTCCAAATGTGCCAAGAATTGCACCAAATACCAACATCACAACACTTGAAGTTTCTCCAGTATTTGGTAAAGTTTTTGATTTTTCTACTCGTGAGTAACTCATTTTTTCGTTTTCTACTGGTTTAACAGCAGGCGCTGAATATGTTTCACGTTTTTCCTTCACAACAACATTTCCTTGAGCATCCAAAGTCACTTCTTTACCAGTTGCAAGAGCTTTTTGCAATTCGTCAACATTGACTTCAGGAAGTGCTTCAGCAGTTGGAGCTACTTTAGGGACTGCGATCACTGTTCCGTCAGGCAATTTGGCAACAACGTTTTCTTGAGCTTTTTCTGCAAGGTCAACGAGTGCGTCATATTCTGTTTGCAAGTCTACCAACTTAGCGTGTTCTGTACGGTATGCAGACAACAATTTTTCAAGAGCAGACTGTGCAGTCTTGAGTTCAGCTTTTGCTGTTTCAAGTTTAGCTTCAGCTTTTGTTTTCATATCTTGAGCAGTTGCTAGTTTAGCAGGTGCGTCCAAATATGCTTGCAATTGTTCAGCCAATTTCTTAGCTTCTTTAACAAGAACATCTTTTTCTTCAAGAAGTTTAGCACTTTGTTTGTTTAAAGTGTTTACTTTATCTTCTTGAGCTTTTATTTTAGCTGAAGCATCTGCAAGAGCTTGTGACGCAGTTGTTTGAACAGCTTTAACTTCGTCAAGTGCTTTTTGAGCGTTTTCAAGAGCAACTTTCTTGTCAGCTAGACTTGCTGAGAAGTTTGCAACTGCATCATTTGCTTTAGCTTCACGAGCTTTTGCATTCTCAAGAGCAATTTCTGCCAAACGTAGGTTGTTTTCAGCAACTTGAGCTTGAAGTGGAGTAGCCATTGCGTCAGCGAGGACTTTTTCAGCTTCAGTTTTCAAGCTGAGTGCGCTTGCGTAATCAGTTGAAGCTTTTGTCAAAGCATTCTTAGCATTTTCTGATGCAGTTTTAGCTTGTTCAACATTTGCTTTAGCTGTTGCGACAGCTTTTTCAAGGGATACTGTGTCAGTTTCTTTGGTTAATTTCTCACCAGAATAGATACCAACAACGTTAATCAATGTATTGTAACCACCGAATTTAGCAATAGATACACCAAGGTCTGATGATGATGTCACAATGTTTTTCAAGTGAGACCATTTAGCTGGTGCATCAGCAAATGTCATTGTCATTACTGCATTGTAAACTGTTTGTTTCAATTCATACATTGTTGTAGCTTCTCGCAAGTTAGAAGCATTTTCACCAAAGTAATCACCAGCTAAATGTCCTGCTTCAGAAATTGTTTTATTGCGTTTTACGTATTTTTCAGCTTGATTTTTAGCTGATTTCATTGAACCAGTATTCAATTCAAGTTCTTTTAATCCTAGTTGTTTACGGATTGTATTTACGACTTGAAGGTTATAATGAGCAACTTCAAGTAATTCTTCATCAGTTAAGTGTTCTGCGTCAACTGTACGTTTTTTATCAGCTTCGCTGATTTTTGTTGAAGAGTTTTCAATAACAGTAGCACCAGAGTCAGTCATGAAGTCTGAGTCGCCTTCGGCTTTATCTTTCTTGAACTGAGTCAAGTCTGCGATTGTTACAGTATCAACACCAGTATTTACCAATTTATCTTGAGCAGATTTCAATTCAGCTTGAGCTGATTGCAATTTGCTTTCAACTGAGTCAGCATGTTCTGTAGCGCTCGCAAGTTTATCTTTAGCCAATTTGACAGCGTCATTTTTAGTATTGACATCTGTTTCAGCTGATTTGATAGCTTGGTCGCGGTTGGCATCTGCTTTAGATGCGTTTTCTTTTGCAGTTTTAGCGTCAGCGACTGATTTAGTTGCGTCTTTGACATCTGCTTGAGCGTCTTTCAAGTCTTTTTGAGCAGAAGCAAGTCCAGTACCGTCAAGAGCAGATTGTGCGCTTGCAACGGCTTGTTCAGCAGTTTGGACATCTTTGTTAGCTTGTTCAAGGTTAGCTTGAGCAGTTGCCACGTCTGATTGTTCTTCTGCAAGAGCTTTTGTTTCAGCTTTGATTTGTTCATTTGTAGCTTCGGTTGCTTTTTGGTTAGCAGTTTGAGCTTCAAGGTTCTTAGCTTGAGCATCTTTTACTTCAGCAACTTTTTCAGGTGTTGCTTGAGCAGTAGTTGCTTCAGCATCTTTGACAGCTTGATTAGCTGTAGCTACTTCTTTCTCAGCAGAAGCAACAGTAGCTTCTTTTGCTTTCACATCAGCTTTAGCTGTGTCAATCTTAGCTTCAGCATCTTTAACAACAGCTTTTTGAGCGTCAAGAGCAGGTTTTACTGTAGAAGGTGCAGGAACTTCACTCTTTTCAAGTGGCTTCACTTGAGTTTTAGTAACAAGAGCATGTTCATTAACAGCAGTGTTAGATGGTACTGGAGTCGCTTGAGCTTCTTGAGCAAATGCAGTTCCACCAACAGATGCAAGAGCAATAGCTGTTGAAGTTGTTAGAGTTTTAATAGTTTTGTTTGACATAAAATCTCCAAAAATCCCCATTAACAACTATATATAGTTGTTTTTTTATTTTATTATAGCACATCCAACCAACCTTGTAAAGTCATAATCAATCTTTTAAGAACTAAAATATGTAAAAAAAATACTGTAATATTTAGTTTGAGAGGTATTGTATGAAACAATCATTAAGAAAGTATGTAGGAAAACGAATCCGCCTTTTAAGGTTGAAAAAAGGATTTACACAAGAACAAATTGAAGAACGAGCTGACCTTGGAACAAATTATGTTTACAAACTTGAACATCTCGAAACAAATATAACAATTAATACCCTTGAAAAAGTTATGAATGCTCTTGAATGTGATATTTCATCTTTCTTTGATATTACAAAAAAAGATGAAAATCCTGAAATTGTTGAATTAATTACGAATATAAAAAATTTACCTGATAATAAACAAAAAGAAATACTCTCCGCATTCCATATCATACTTAATAATTTAAAATGATAATTTAATGATTTTATTTACTTCTAATTAAACTATAGCTTAGTTTAAAAAAACGCATAACTCTAGACGAACATGCTAGAGCTATGCGTTTTTATTTTATATTCATCAAATCAACAGTCCACCTATTTAAACTATCGGTTAAAACTATTTCTCCTTCCAATTGTTCTTGATAATGAATCATAGATTTTATAAATGTATCTACTGATTTAGAAAAATCAAGTTGCGGATGAAATTTAGAATCATCGCCAGGTAATGAATCAATTGTCATTTCAGCAGTCAATGATAAAGTTTGTAAAATTAAATCAATAAATTCTTTTCCTCTATTAAATAGTGTACCGTTTGAAATCATATCTAATAGTTCAGTTTCAAAAAAATTAGTAATTTTTTTATCTAATTTTGTAGTATACAAATTACTAAAATAATTAGCATGTCTTTCAAAAAACTCTTCCTTGTAATGATTGTATAAAAGTTGCATAGCTAATAAACTATTCTCATTATCCTTATCAATCTTGAGATTTGGAAATAATAAGCTAATTCCATCACCATATTTATTTTCCCATTCTCTAATAGCTAAGTCATAAGCATGAGGGACATAGTAACTCAAAGATTTTTCAATTAACTCTGTTTTTTTCTTTAAAAGATAATTCATACCTGCAAAAAACAACATTCCGAAATAAGATTCACGTTCTATTTTATTTCCCCAAATTAAAGTATATGAATCTGTAAACCTTAAATTTTTAACAATTTCAAAAGCATAGGTTGGTGTCAAAAGATACGGATTTTTTTTATATCTTTTATTATTTACAATATTACTAACAACATTAGGGTCATTTAACAAAATATCAATATTTTGCAATTTTTTATCTTTTTTTCTATATTTCACGCGTTGACTAATCATTCTATAAATTTCTTCATCTAATTTCATGTAGTACCTCTTTTCTTTAATTGATACTACTAGTATAACATAAAACTTGGGTGGTTTCTAGTTTTTAATCCAATTTTTTTAACGCAATCCAAACCCAATATTTTAGCTATAATGGACTTATGATAGTTGATAGCTATCAAAAAAAATTAACAAAGGAGGTACCAGTGATGGTATTTTTCAAAAAAGTAAATGGTTATAGTTCTAGTCTAGCAGAAGAGGCTCTTTCAGATGAAGTTGTTAAGTTGGTAGGTAAACAAATTGAGACTCAATATGAATTCGAAAAAACTGGTGAAATTGTTAAGGGTAAAGAAAAAATGAAACGTACTGATAAAATTTTAGGTTATCAAATTTACGTTGCAACTGACAATCACAATCCTTTCAAAGTCAAGTTTTTACCTGAGAATAAACCAGTTCTGTCTAAGATTGATATCGGAGATATTGTTGAATTTGAAGACTTAGAAGCATTTGAGAATAAATTTGGACAGCTATATTTCAGGGCAAAAGATATTAAGAAGAAAGGAAAATAATGCATGGCTTTTTTAATTAATAAAAGCCAAACTCAGAAAGTGTCAGAAGCGGTTATTTCTGACACTACTGAATTTGGTAAAAATAAATACGAGTTAGAACAATTTATTCTTCGAAATTTGAATAATGCTCTCAATATTAATGATGAATCATCTTATTTAAACTCATTTGATATAAAAGTTCTGAGTAATGATACTGGATTTTTATTCATTCCAAATTTACCTGTATCGTATCCGATTGATACGAAATTGTATTTTGATTTATATGCAATTTGTTCTGGTATTCTATATCCTTTTAAAACGCTATTAACTCAAAATAATGCATACTTTATCTCATATGATACAACTAACGAAAATCAAGCACGTGCATTTTTCTTTCCTTGGATTGACGGGATACCCAAACGTTTAAAGATAGGTAATTTACAAACTTTTATTAAAGAAAAGGTATCAGAGAAACATATTCCGATAATGTCAAATACTGTATCAATTGATATGACAAAAGTAGTCCATCTTGCAATAAGCGGTTCCAGTGGTTCAGGGAAAACTCATTTTGTTCAATATCTCATCCACTGTTTAAAATCAATCACAAATCAAATCATCTGTATTGACCCTAAATTGTCAGATATCTTTTTATTAGCTAAGGAGCTAAATTTAGAAGTGTTCTCTCCAATCAAGGGTTCAAACTTGAATAGTTTTATTACCGAAGTCAACGAATTATTAGCTCGTATCATTCATAAGATATACGAACGTCAAGAAACATTACTAACAAAACCAGAAACTCAGTTTGAACGTATTTATATTGTTATTGATGAGCTGTTAGCATTGGTACAAGGTAGTTCAAAACAAGCACGTGAAGCATTTTCTCAGTTACTAGGAACAATTGCTTTACTTGGTAGGCAAACAAATATTAGTCTAATTTTATTAAGTCAACGATTTGATGCAACTGCTTTTGGAGGTAATACAGCAGTACGTGAACAAATTAACTGTATTTGTATCTTAGGTGAGATAAATGCGAATACTTGCCAATTTTTGCTACCCAACACTAATGTCGATAATATTGTAGTTCCTACTGGAATTGGTACAGGTATTATCAAGTTTACAGATAGCGAACACAGAACTCACATTATGCCCTTGTTAACCCCAACATATGATATTAGAAAGGAAAAAGGTACATGAGTAATTATTTCAATAAATATAATGTAATTAATTTTACAATTTTTATTTCATTAATATTCTTCATTTTTGAACGTTTAGCTACATTTTTCATTTTTCAAACACATTTAGAAACATTTTTTAATTTTATTGTTTTTATTTCAGTATTACGTTTAATTGCAAGTTTATCATTTTTATTATTACTATTCATAATTAATATAGATTTTGCATTTCGGAATGCTGAGTTTGATTATTTCAGGAATAGCATCAAATCATACGTCGCGACATGGCAAATGAGACGATTTTGTAGACAGATAAATGTAGAACCAAGTCTAGAAGAATCTTCTCGCTACAGTAATTCAAAACAAGAAATTATCAGAAAAGCGAATCGTTCTCTACTGACATTAACTGTCATTTACTATAAAGACAGGGCTGTTGCAAAATGGACTTTCCCAGCAAATTGTGAAAGTTATAATATTATGGAAGAATTATTGGCACAAGCAAAAAGAGAATTAAACCAGCTAGACAGTAATTACTTATTTAATGATTTTATTAGATTAGAAAATAGTAGAACATTCATCTCAACAGCATTTAGAAAAAAATAAAGGTGCGGTGTACTGCTACTGAAGGTAAGCAAGTACACCAGCACCATAAATTTTAAACAATTCACGTCTAATGAATAAGAATTTTATGTTGTGATGTGTCAAGTAAATATGATGCTTGTTTGAATGTGGATGCACAGTTTTCTCCGTCTGTGCATCCACATCCAAACCATATCACAACAACTCAAAATCAACACATACTCTTTATTTTGTGTCAAAAACAGAAAGGATTTTTATGAAAATTAATCAAAATGATAGAAAACGAAAATTTTTTGGTCAAATTTCATTTGAATATGAACATAATGCAAATTCAGAATTAACTGAAAAAGATTTTCGTGAATCAGTTATTCAACGAATTAAAGACTATTGTAAAAATGAAGAAGATAGGTATCATATTATTTTTCACGATAAAGATTTAAAAGATGACGGAAGTTCAAAACCATTGCATGCACATTTTTATATTGATTTTAAGCATGCTCATACTTACTCATCAGTATTTAAAGCTCTATCAATTTCAAGGGAACAAAATTTAGAATTTGTTCGTAGTTCAATTAAAACATGCAGATATCTTACACATAGGAATGAACGTAACATGGAAGAACACAAATTTCCCTATGAGGTCAAAGACGTTATTTCATCAGAAAATGCAAATTATATCGATGATATCATGGGAAAAATCAAAAATCATAGCAAAGAAAAGTCTGATAGTGGTTTAGAAATCGATGAATATTGTTTAGAGTTAAGTTATCAAATTTCAGAGGAAGGGTTACTTATAACGGAAGTAAAACAACAATTATTTGAGCAATTTACTCAACGAATAGCACAAAAAGCGTGGAACTCAAATAAAAGACAATTTGAGGAAAACAGACAAGAATATATTCAGAAAGAGTTTATTCGTATGAGTAAGGGCGAACGAAATCATTCAGGTATTTATATTCAAGCTGAAGGGGGAACAGGAAAATCCTATTTAGCTCGCTTACTGGCAGAAGAACATGATAGATTAGGCGCGCATACCCCATCAATAAATAAAAAGCGTTTTGATTTGGGTTCAGGTTATAAAGGGGAAAAAACAATTATAATAAATGAATTAGATGCAAGTTGTGGTATGACTTTTAGAGAACTGTTTCAAGTATTAGAACCAGATTCAGCTACACAGTTAAGTTCACGGTTTAAAGATGCGTATATCATTAATGATTTAACAATTATCACAAATTCAGACACTTATTGGGATTGGTGTGATTCGTGGTTTGGTAAGAAAAATAAAGAATATCATCAGCTAATGAGAAGAATTAGATTTGTAATCAAAATGGTTCATGATGAAAAGAATAAAGTTATCAAAATTGAATTATGGAATTACACAGCTACACGTGATTTAAAAGAAAAAGCGAAACAAGCATTTGAAAAATTACAGACGTATTCACTAAAAAGTGTAGAAAATGAAGAAGAATTTCGAAAAATTGCTTCAGAAATATTAGAAAGAATTAAGAAAGAAAAAAATATTGACAGTAAAAGAAAAGTTATCACTACAGACTCAACCGACCAAAGCGAGTGCAGCGATAACTAAAGTTAATGGAAACAGTAAATACTATTTCTATACATTATTTTATCACAGAAAGAGAAAAATTCATATGACAGATAAGTTTTTAATCAAAATAGACAATTTAGAAGTACAGTTGCCTGCTTCTCATATTATCGTTGAAAAAGATGAATATCTTGATTTAAAAAAGCAAGCCTCAAAAGGGAAATATATTAGCTTAGATGAGGTTTTAAACATGTTATCAGTATCTCGACCTTGGTTATTAAAACATGTTCTTTATCAGCCAGATATTCGCTCAAAAATCGATATTGAAAAGAATAAAGATGGTTTTGTGAAATATCCAGAGAATCAGGGTGGACGGTACTACTTCTTAGCTAGCAAAACAAAACAATTTTTTGAAGAAAACTTTGCAGAAATCTTTAATTTATGATACGATAATCAAGATAATATCTTGATTATTGTCTTTTTAGAAAGAGGTAATCATGTCAGTTTCATACAGAAAAAGAGGTAAAAAGAATTTATGGGACTATAGAATATTTGATAAAAATAAAAAGGTAGTGGCTTCAAATTCAGGATTCAAGACAAAAAGAGAAGCTGAAATTGAAGCACTAGCTCTTGAACTCAAATTGATAAACGGTGCAATCATTGATAAAAATATTACATTCTATGCCCTTTGGGAAAAGTGGTTAGAATTAACAGTTAAACCACAAGGAAAAGCGGATTCTACATTCAATAAACATTTATTGCGTGGTAAGTTTATCAAAGAATATTTCAAGGACAAACCAGCTTTGAAAATTAAAGCAAGCGAATATCAAGGTTTTATAAACAAGTACGCTGAAACAAACTGTCGTGACAATGTTAGTAGAATGAATGCGGAAATTAGAAATGTAATTGTATTTGCGAAACGAGATAAGCTCAATATCGAAGATTTTACTGAAGGTGTCATTATTTCAGGTCGTCCCCCTAAAAAAAGAAAAGATGAAAAATATATTCATAGTTTTCAAGATTATCAAAAGTTAGTAACATATTTAGAACAAAATCTTGATTTAGCTACTTCTATAGTTCCCTATCTATTGTTAATTCAATTAAAAACAGGAATGCGTGCAGGAGAAGTTGCAGGTCTCACATGGGATTGTATATTGTGGGAAAGTTCAGAAATCAAAACTTATAGACGATATGATACAGCTAGGAAACGGTGGGCAAATCCTAAAACAGAAGAATCAATTCGTACAATTCCTGTTGATAACGATACTTTAACTATTCTAAAAAAATTAAAACAAGAACAGACTGTATTCATTGAAAACGGTACAATTACAAATCACGAAAATATGGTTTTAGTAGATTTGAATTATAAGATTGTAACAAATGCAGGGATCAATAAGCATCTAAAACAAATTTTAAAAGATTTGAAAATTTATCCTCAAACTATGACAAGCACAGGTCTGAGACACACGTATTGTTCAACAATGTTAGGAATGGGTGTTGATATTTGGGCAGTCTCAAAATTAATGGGGCATCGAGATATTAAGCAAATAACTGAAACTTACGGCCATCTGATAAAGGAAAAAGCGGATATTGAAAATAACAAAGTTCGTGCTGTTCTGACGAGTTTAGTTAAAAAATAGAATTATTGACCAAAAGTTGACCAAATCGAAAAGGAACGCTGATTTATCAACGTTCCTTAGCTCTATACTATACCGGCGGCCGGGGTCGAACCGGCACGTCCTTGCGGACACTGGATTTTGAGTCCAGCGCGTCTGCCAATTCCGCCACGCCGGCAAATAGTAACTGGGGTAGCTGGATTCGAACCAACGCATGAGGGAGTCAAAGTCCCTTGCCTTACCGCTTGGCTATACCCCAATAATATAAAATAGGCGAGTGATGGGGATCGAACCCACGCATGCCAGAGCCACAATCTGGTGTGTTAACCACTTCACCACACCCGCCATAATTCTATTAACACGGGCAGTAGGAATTGAACCCACACTGAAGGTTTTGGAGACCTTAGTTCTACCTTTAAACTATGCCCGTAAAATGGAAGGGGAGGGATTCGAACCCCCGAACCCGAAGGAGCGGATTTACAGTCCGCCGCGTTTAGCCTCTTCGCTACCCTTCCAAAAAATATAAATGGCGCGAGACGGAATCGAACCGCCGACACATGGAGCTTCAATCCATTGCTCTACCAACTGAGCTACCGAGCCTTATTGCGGGAGCAGGATTTGAACCTACGACCTTCGGGTTATGAGCCCGACGAGCTACCGAGCTGCTCCATCCCGCGTTATTACAAAAGGAGGATGTGGGATTCGAACCCACGCACGCTTTTACACGCCTGACGGTTTTCAAGACCGTTCCCTTCAGCCGGACTTGGGTAATCCTCCAAAATAGTCCGTACGGGATTCGAACCCGTGTTACCGCCGTGAAAAGGCGGTGTCTTAACCCCTTGACCAACGGACCAAACTTTATGGGCACGAGTGGACTCGAACCACCGACCTCACGCTTATCAGGCGTGCGCTCTAACCACCTGAGCTACGCGCCCAAGTTAAAAACTTGGTAATTTGAACAAAGTTCAAAGCGGGTGACGAGAATCGAACTCGCGACAACAGCTTGGAAGGCTGTAGTTTTACCACTAAACTACACCCGCTTAAATGGGAGTTAACGGGATCGAACCGCTGACCCTCTGCTTGTAAGGCAGATGCTCTCCCAGCTGAGCTAAACTCCCTAGAGCTAAGCGACTTCCATA